>JBMOGP010000335.1:0-3927 GCA_049318285.1 Hyphomonadaceae bacterium | reverse complement strand
CGTCGATGGCACGCTGCGCCGCCGCTTCATCGGCACCAGCCTCGAAGGCCGCATCCTTGGCAAGACAGGCACACTGATGGGCACAACCGCACTCTCCGGCTTCCTCACAACGAGGAGTGGCCAGACCCTCATCTTCTCGGCCTACGCCAACGAGCGCCCCCTTACCGGCGGCTCTGCCGCCGCCGCGCTCGACGCCACGCTGGTTACCATTTCGGAAACGAACTGAGACGAATTGCTGCGTTTGGATCGAGCCAACCGAAAACACGTCGTGGTAAACGGTACGCATGATCAGCTTCCGTCCCATCATCTCTGCTCTGGCAGCGCTCGTCATCACCGCCTGCGCCTCGATACCGACGCCGTCGAACACGCAGATCGCCGACGCGTGCGCGCTCCTGAAAGATAACCGCCAGTGGCATGAGGCCCTGCGCGACACCGCCCGTAACTGGGGCGCGCCGATGGGCCTGCAGCTCGCCATCATCAAGCAGGAGAGCAGCTTCAAGCACGACGCCCGTCCGCCGCGCGGCGAGCGGCAGTGGTTCGGTCTCGTCGAAGGCGGCTACATCTCCTCTGCCCATGGCTACTCTCAGGCGCTTGACTCCACCTGGGAGATGTACAAGGCCGCCACCGGAAAATGGGGCGCCAGCCGCAACAGCTTCCGCGACTCGAGCGACTTCATCGGCTGGTACTTCTCCAGCACCGGCAAACGCACCGGCCTCGGCCAGTACGACTACAAGGCCCACTACCTCGCCTACCACGAAGGCGCCGGCGGTTATCTGAAGGGCACATGGAAATCCAAGCGCTGGCTCATCGACGCCGCATCCCGCGTCGCAAGCCAGGCCGCCCAGTACGAACAACAGATCGCCCGCTGCGACGCCCTCAAACCGAAATTCCTAGGTCTGTTCTAGAACCTGGACCGACGGTTCGCGCCGAAACATCCACCAAGCGGATGAAACAGCCCGCCGTGCGCGCGCTGCCGTCCAACACGTGCCGGAGACGCGGGATCCGCGTTTCTTCCTCCGACCTGTCTTTCCGCCCACATGCGGAGACGCCAAACCACGCGGGGCGTCCCGTACCCCCGGGCCCTCCATAGGTTTTGGAGACGCAGCGCGACAGCTTCCCAGATGGCCCAAGCCACTCCGAACGTGACGCTGTATCAAACCAGACCCAATTGGCCCCCAACCCTTGTGCATCAACTGTTACAAGAGCCACGTTGAGGCCCTTGCGGGAACGCGCGACAAGGGTTTGTTAATCGGGAGAATTGTTCCCTCGGCAGGCTTCGGCGTAGCTCCTATACCGACCTCCAACACGCACTGATTCGGCGCGCAGGACACACATGGCGAAGACCAACCAGGCAAAGCTGTTCGGCGGAGACAAGTCCGACTCGTCGGGCTATTCCGCCAAGGACATCGAAGTCCTCGAGGGCCTTGAGCCCGTCCGCAAACGCCCCGGCATGTATATCGGCGGCACGGACGAGCGCGCCTATCACCACCTCTTCGCCGAAGTGCTCGACAACGCCATCGACGAGGCGGTTGCCGGTCACGCCAGCCGCATCGACGTGACGCTCAGCGCCGACGGATACCTCTCCGTGCGCGACGATGGCCGCGGCATCCCGATCGGCATCCACCCGAAGTTCAAGAACAAGACAGCGCTCGAAGTCATCATGACGATGCTGCACTCGGGCGGCAAATTCTCGAACAAGGCCTACGAGACCGCCGGCGGCCTGCATGGCGTCGGCATCTCGGTCGTCAACGCGCTGTCCGATCTCGTTGAGGTCGAGATCGCCATCGACCGCAGGCTCTACCGCCAGACCTATTCACGCGGACACCCGACCTCGAAGCTAAAGGAGGTCGGGGCCGCTCCCAACCGCCGCGGCACGCAGATCAAATTCCATCCCGACCCGCAGATCTTTGGCGACAAGCTCCACTTCCGCCCCTCGCGACTGTTCGCGATGGCGCGCTCGAAAGCCTATCTGTCGCGCGCGGCCGAAATCCGCTGGAGCTGCGATCCGAAACTGCTCAAGGAAGACGACAAGACGCCGGCCGAAGCGACGCTGCATTATCCCAACGGCCTCGCTGACATGATGAAGGAGCTCACACTCGAGGCGAAGCTCGTCCTGCCCGAACCCTTCACCGGCCGCGTTGAAGTAAATGGCGGCGGTGCTGTCGAATGGGCGGTGGTGTGGTCCGGCAACGGCTACGGCAGCGAGGCCGACGGCTTCTCGCGCGCCTACTGCAACACCATCCCCACGCCTGAAGGCGGCACCCACGAAGCCGGTATGCGCTCAGCGCTCACCAAGGGCCTGCGCGCCTATGGCGAGATGATCGGCAACAAGAAGACCGGCCTCGTCACCGCAGACGACGTGCTCGGCACAGCTGGCGCTCTGCTCTCGGTGTTCATCCGTAACCCGGAGTTCGTCGGCCAAACGAAAGAGAAGCTTTCCACACAGGACGCCTTCCGCATCACCGAAAACGCGATGCGCGACCGCTTCGACCACTGGCTCACCGCATCCACTGCCAACGCCAACCGGCTGCTCGAATGGGCGATCGGCCAGGCCGAAGACCGCATGCGCAAGCGCAAGGACAAGGAAGTCGCTCGCCAGTCCGCCACCCGCAAGCTCCGCCTGCCCGGCAAGCTCGCCGACTGCTCGGACGGTTCGGCGCAAGGCACTGAGCTCTTCATCGTCGAAGGCGACTCGGCCGGCGGATCCGCCAAACAGGCGCGCGACCGCGCCACGCAGGCCGTGCTCCCGCTGCGCGGCAAGATCCTCAACGTCGCAAGCGCCGGCGACGAGAAGCTCTCGGGCAACAAGGAGCTCTCCGACCTCGCAACCGCTCTGGGCACTGGCCTCGCCCACCGCTTCCGCGTCGAGGATCTTCGCTACGAACGCATCATCATCATGACCGACGCCGACGTCGACGGCGCCCACATCGCGTCCCTGCTGATCACCTTCTTCTTCCGCCAGACCCCCGGCCTCATAGAATCCGGTCGCCTGTTCCTCGCTATGCCGCCACTTTATCGCATCAGCCACGGCGCCAGGTCAGCCTACGCCCGCGACGACGCACACAAGGACGAACTCCTGGCAACCGAGTTCAAGGGCAAGAAGCCGGACATTGGCCGCTTCAAGGGTCTTGGCGAGATGATGCCCGCGCAGCTGAAGGAAACCACGATGAATCACAAGACGCGCACCCTCGCGCGCGTCGCCTTGCCCAAATCGATCAAGTCGGTCGAAGACCTCGTCGAAACCCTGATGGGCAAGAAGCCGGAACTTCGCTTCAAATTCATTCAGGACAACGCGAAGTTCATCGACGAGCTGGATGTGTAGATCGTCGGACCCAAGCGTGCCGCTCTGGCGCATATTCGACATCATCCCAGATGGCGGGGCGCTCAAAGACGCGCTGGACAAGATGGAAAGCTCGGTCCTGCCATAGCGTAAGGCAGTTGGCGCCAGCCCGCTCATGTGCACATGAAAGGCGCCATGAGCGACATTGAAAAGCGCAACGATACGGCAACCGATGGCGTGGGTGACTGGGCCGGCAACCCCTACGCCTCTCGCATGGTCGAATACACGCCCTATGCAGTGGCGTTGGGAATGAAGTTCGTGTCTTCCTCGGCCGGCCGCGGCGCAATCCTTCTGCCCTGGCGAGAGGACCTGGTCGGACAGGACGGCACCGACATCCTCGCCCCCGGCGTGCTGACCGCCCTCATCGACCACGCCTGCGGCCTCGCCATCATGGCCGGACTCGGTTTCGAGGCAGCGCCGGCGACGCTCGACCTGCGCATAGACCACATGCGCCCCGCCGCTCCGCGCGCGTCGGTCACCTGCTCGGCGCATGTCTACCGCGCGACACGCACCATCGCATTCCTGCGCGCCGAAGCGTGGGATGTCTCACCAGATGATCCCGTCGCCGCAGCGCAGGCCGCCTTCAC
>JBMOGP010000334.1:0-3938 GCA_049318285.1 Hyphomonadaceae bacterium | reverse complement strand
CCTGTTCCCGCTCCGCCGCGAGATAATCGGCCGAGGCCATCTCGTGCAGGCGGCTGGCGGTGCGCTGGAATTCGAACGCGCCATCGCCGGAGACATAGAGATCGTCGGGCGGCGCACCGGCTGACATCAGCAGCTTGGTTCTGGATTCGTAGAGCGCGTCGATCAGCGTGACGAAGCGCGCAGCCCAGGTGCGCTCGTCCTTGCCCATGCGCGGCACGCGATCGACCAGAACGGTCGGATAGTGTCGCGCAAGCGTGAGGTAGTCGGCCGCGCCCAGCGGCTGCTTGCAGAGCTCATCGAAGCTGAAGCGCGCAACGCCCATCGCCTGGTGCGGCACATGCAGCTGCCGGCCGGCCACATCGAGGGTTTCGGGAGAGGCTGCTGCCTCCGCCGTGAGCCGCGCGAACGCTGCGTCCATCGCGGCGTCAGCTTCCCTGCCAAGCGGCGTATAGTAGACCGGTGCCGCCGTCAGGCGCTCGAGGCGATAGTCGCGCGCAGCCGTCAGCTCCAGCACATCCACTTCCTGCTCCAGCCGGCGGATGAAGGGCAGGAAGAGTTCGCGGTTGATACCGTTGGTGTAGAGGTCCGCCGGCCTGCGGTTCGAGGTCGCAACGACGGTGACCCCACGCGCGAACAGATGTTCGAACAGGCGGCTGAGGATCATCGCGTCCGCAATCTGGGTGACATGGAATTCGTCGAAGCACAGCACGCGAGCCCTGTCCGCAATGCGTTTTGCGGCAGGCGCGATCGGGTCGCCCGCGCCCGTCCTGCGCCATTCGAAGATGAAGGCGTGAGTCTCCAGCATGAAGTCGTGGAAATGGACGCGGCGCTTGTCCCTTACGGCCAGCGCCTCGAAGAACATGTCCATCAGCATCGACTTGCCACGCCCCACGGCGCCCCAGATGTAGAGCCCGCGCGGCGCCTTTGCCGGGCTGAACCATCCCCGTGAGGCCGTCAGCGCCTGCGCCAGGGCGTCGAGCCGCGCGGCGGCCTCCGCCTGGGCGGGATCCGGCGCCAGCCGCCCGGCGGCGAGGCGGTCCTGATAGAGCTGCTTCACGCGCGTCATTGCGTTTGCGCATAGCGGGGAAAGGGCGGCGAAGGAAAGCGGTTTCGCATGGCGGCCGCGGCGCTGCCGTCTTTACGCCTTCGTCGCGTCGGTGATCACCGCGCTGGCCGCCGCCGCGTCCTCGCGCGCCTGCGCGCGGGCAGGGCAGCCGCGAACACGGCAGCCAGCGCCAGCATGGCGGAAAGGATGAAGGCGCCCATGCGGGGCCCCCGGATCACGGCGGACGTCCCGATGTCAGCCCGCGGCCGCACGAGGCTGCGCGTCCGGCATCAGGCCGTTCAGAAAGTCGCGGAACAGTTCGGGCCGGCGCACGAAGTCTGCCAGCGGCACGTCTTCCTTGCCAATCGCCGTGGGCGCGCAGTCGACGCCAGCGCGCAGCAGGCTGCGCACGACTGCGTCTCGCTTCTCGCTGCCAGACACGACGGCGACACGGAAGCGTCCCATGCTGGTGATGCGTGTGACGGCCATGTCCTCATCAGTCGAGTCGGGGAGCATGAGGTCGATCACGACGAGATCGAAGCGTTCGAGTCGCAGCTTGCGCTCTGCATCGAGCAGCGAAGTGGCGATAACCAGATCGATGGCATAGCGGCGGCGCGATGCCGCCGCAGCAGCAGCGGCCAGGAGTTCTCCCGCGCGAGCGTGATCCTCCACCCACAGGACTTTCATCTTCAGCTCCACCAACCCGGCGCGCTGGCTGTCACCAGAGCGAAGGTTCGCCGCGCAACCGGGGAAGATACAGGCTGGCCGAGCGGATTGTTTCCACGCTAATAGAAGCACAGAAGCTGTTATGAAGGTTTAACAGCCAGGCTGGAGCCTCCGGCAACTTTAATCGGTGAACGCAAAGCGGTTGATTAAGTGACGCATCCGGAAGCTCCTCCCGCCGATCTCGGCCTTGCAGCCTTCATCGATCCAGAAACCCGCGACGGTCACATCGTCGATATTCTCATTGAGGAAAGATGCCCCACCTGGGTCAGTCACTGGTCATGGCCCGTGGTCAGGCCGGTGCTGTACCAGATGCTGGGATACCGCAAGGCATTGCGCTGGGCCGACGCGATCAGGCAGCTGAACTCCGGTGCGGCCTGCTTTGCCTATCTTGACCGGGCGCTTGGCCTGAAGGTCACCAGCGGCGGCCTGGAGAAGGTTCCCCGCACCGGCCGGGCGATGATCGTCGCCAACCACCCGACCGGGCTTGCCGACGGGTCAATCGCCCTGGCCGCCCTGTCAGACATCCGGTCCGACATCGAGATCATGGCGAATGCCGACGCCTGCCGCATCAATCCACGCTTTGCCGAGGTGATCATCCCGGTCGAATGGGTGCAGGACAAACGCTCGATGCAGAAGACGCGCGAGACGCTGCGGCGCACCAGCGCAACATTCACGAATGAACGCCTCCTGATGATCTTTCCATCGGGCGCGCTGGCGCAGCTGCGCGAGGGCAGGCTGACGGACGAGCCCTGGCACCAGACCGCTGTCAGCCTTGCCCGAAAGAGCAGGACGCCGGTGACGCCGCTGCATATCGCAAGCCGGAATTCGAAACTTTACTACGCGTTCTGCGGGCTGAACCGGGAGCTGCGCGACATCACCCTGTTCCACGAGCTGCTCAACAAGCAGGGCGCCCGGGCCCACCTGACATTCGGGCCGCAGATCCCGTGGCAGCATCTCGCCGGCGACCCGCAGGCGGTGACGGACAAGCTGCGCGACTATGTCGACAACCAGCTGCCGCGCGATCCCGAGCGCCCGTTCGAGCCGCTCAAGACGGCCTGACCTGCACTTTCCCGCGCTTGTCCCTTCCCGCGGCCGCCGCCTCTGCCTAGTCTGGGCAGGGTTGTGACGCTGGACGCTCGGACATCATGAAGAACTTCCTTCGCGTCTACGGCGCACCAATCGCCATTGTCGTGCTGGGCCTTGTCGTGGCCTTCATGTTCATGTCGCCCGCGCCGCCAAAGCGCATCGTCATCGCCGGCGGCGGGGCCGGCGGCGCATACGCGGCGACGGCGGATGCCTATGCGAAAACGCTGGGCGGCTTCGACGTCGCGGTGGAGGTGCTGGCGACCGCCGGCTCGGTCGACAACCTCGCGCGCGTGAAATCGGGTCAGGCGGATGTCGGCATCGTGCAGACCGGACTGGCCAGCGATCTGGGGCAGGATGGCGTCCGCTCGCTGGGTGCAGTCTTCTACGAGCCGCTGTGGGTCTTCCATCGCAGAGACGTGCGCATCGAAGGCCTTCACGATGTCGAAGGGCGGCGCGTCGCGATCGGGCCGGAAGGCTCGGGCGTGCGCGTACTTGCGAGCCTGCTGCTCGCCGAAGCGGGGATCACGCCGGAAAGCTACACCGCCATCCCACTGGCTGGGCAGGCCGCCGCCGCTGCGCTGCAGGCGGGCGAGATCGACATTGCGCTGGTTGTGTCGGGCCCGACCGCGCCCTGGCTCACGGGGCTGGCCGGTGATCCAGACATAAGCCTGCTCTCGATGCGGGAGGCGCATGCGCTCGCACGCCGGCATCCCTATCTCGACGAGGTGATGCTCTATCGCGGCGTTCTCGATCTCAAGGCGATCCTGCCGCGCGAGGACGTGATGCTGATCGCGCCCGCCGCCCAGATCGTCGTGCGCGAGAATCTGCATCCCGCCATCCAGTCGCTGCTGATCGAGGCGGCGCTGGCCGCCCATGGCGGCGGCTCGCTATTGTCCGACCCCGGACATTTCCCCGCGCCGCAACTGTCGGATATCGCAATCTCGGACGAGGCGAAGCGTTACTACGACAGCGGTCCCAGCTTCCTGCGCCGCGTCTTCCCCTACAGTGTCGCGAATTTCTTCGAGCGCGCCTGGGTGCTGGCGATCCCGCTGGTAACGCTGATGATACCGCTGATCCGCGC
>JBMOGP010000333.1:0-3940 GCA_049318285.1 Hyphomonadaceae bacterium | reverse complement strand
AGGTGTGGGTGAGGATCACCTGCTCGAAACGCTCATAGGTGTCGGGGTCGCGGATAATCGAGGCGAAGGGCGCAATGCCGGTGCCGGTCGAGAACAGATAAAGACGCTTGCCGGGGGTAAGCGCATCGTGGACCAGCGTGCCGGTGGACTTTCGGCCGAGCATGACCTTGTCGCCGGGCTGGATCAGTTGAAGTCTCGACGTGAGGGGGCCGTCAGAAACCTTGATGGAGAAGAATTCGAGCTCCTCATCCCAGCTTGGGCTGGCGATGGAGTAGGCGCGCAGCAGAGGCTTTCCGGTCGGGCCCTCGAGGCCGATCATCACGAACTCGCCAGAGCGGAAGCGGAAGGCGCCGGGACGCGTGATCCGGAAGGCGAACATCCGATCGGTGTAGTGTTTAACCGACAGCACGGTTTCGTCGGTCGGCGCGTTCGGCGACTTGACCGGTGTCGGGGCCGGATCTGGCTTGTCGGCAGCTTGCGTCATGGCGTCTGGAAACGTCCTCGAAGGGTCCTTGCGGGCCCCGTCCGGGCCCTCGCGCGCCTCGGAGGCGCAGGGTGTTGACCTAGGGGCTTGGGGCGCCAAATGCAACTAATGCCAATGTTTAGCCGCTAAGCGCCGGCGCGGACGGCATGGCGGGAAACAACCGCCATCGTCTCGCCCGCTAAGGCTTTTCGATACCGTATTGCGGGGAACGCTCTTAGTATAAACTGCTGGTTACCCAGCCAGCCTCTGGAGGTTGAACAGGACTTGCCACGGCTTGTCACCATTCTGCTCGGCGCGATGATTCTGATCGTGGCCGTCGTCGGCATTCGTTCGCTGATGTCGGGCGGCGAGACTGTCGCGCGCGTGCAGGCGAGTACCATTCCGACGCTCGACAAGGCGCTACCGGGGACAGCTGAGGGCCATGGGGGAACCGTGGTGTTCATCCGTTCACGCGCGGTGCAGCGAACGCTCTATCTTTCGCTTGGCGGGAGAAGCGAGGCGGAGATCGCGCCGGTTGCTTTCGGCGCACCGGGCAAGGTCGCAAGCCTCCCGGTCGAGGAGGGCGCAATCGTTGCGGCGGGTGAATTGCTGTGCGGACTTGAGGGCGATGGTTCCAATGCGCGGGTGCGCCAGGCGGAAGCAGTCGTTGCGCGGGCGCGCGAACGGCACAGCAGCGACCAGGAGCGGCTCGCCGAAGGTTGGGTCTCGCCGGCCCGGGTAAGGGCCTCGCGCGCGGAGCTGGACGAAGCGCTGGCGGCGCTTGACCTGGCGCGCAGCGCGGCCTCGGAGCGACGGGCGGTGGCGCCGTTCCGCGGGGTGTTCGAGAAGCGCAACGCTGCGCGTGGACAGTTCGTGGCGCTGGGCGCGTCGTGTGGCACGGTGGTTCGGCTTGATCCGATCACGTTTGTCGCGGGCGCCTCGGAGAAGCAGGCGCTGAAGATCAGGACCGGCGCGCCGGCGCGTGTGCGGTTGCCCGATGGCAGGGAGGTTCCCGGCAAGGTCGAAAAGCTCGCCAGCGTCGCCGATCCACGCACGCGGAATTTTGAGGTAAAGGTGGCGACGCCCAACAAGAACAATGCGATCCCGGTGGGGCGGACCGCCGAGATCAAGATCAATATCGGACCCGGCAAGGCCCACAAGATCGACCCGTCACTGTTGAAGACGGACAGCCAGGGACGCATCGGGGTCTTCTACCTGGATGTTGGCGGCGTTGTCGGTTTTGCACCGGCCGATATCGTCGACGAGAGCCAGGATGCCTTGTGGGTCACTGGGTTACCAGACGAGGCACAGCTTGTCGCCGAGGGGCAGGATCATGTCGCCGCTGGCATGCGCGTGACGCCTGTGGTGCGCGAAGAAGCCGCTGCAGACGGCGGCTGAGGGGCGTCTATTTTTCTCGCTTGTCCGCGACGCTTGCCTCGAATTCAGCTGTGCGCGGGGCCTGACTGTATCCGGATGCGAGGTAGAGCTTGAAGCTCCGGTTACGTTTGGCTGTCAGCGGAATATCGAGATAGCCGATTTCCCGGATTGACGCGAAGTCGGCGCGGATGATCGGGCGAAGGGTTTCACCCTGGCTCGCGATCAGCACCGCGGTGTCCTCGCCGGGACGGATCTTGCCTTCTTCCTCGGCGTGACTGCGGGGCGCAGGGCCGCGCTGCCAGACGCGGACAGGCGGCATGGCGAGGTTGCGACCATAATAGTCGAGGCCGTGCCAGAGTTCGCGGTCGTCGACCATGATGGCGCTGGCGTTATTGGCCTGGGCCGTGGCGAGGAGTTCTGCACTGGTCTCCTTCCAGCCTCTTACGCCCTTCATGCCGGCAGATACGCCGGTGGCGTCAGCGAGGTCGGGCGACACCCAGGTCATCGTGAACAGCAGGCCTATGATGGCGTTGACTGCGAGGCCGGCCTTGAGGGTCGGACCGGCCGTGAAGCGGCTGGTGGGGCGGCCGAAGACGCGGTCAATCCAGGCGGCCACCAGCACGCAGGCTGCGGGATAGGCGCATGCTGCCCAGTTGGCGTGGGCGCGTGACATGATCTCCTGCGCCAGGATCACCAGCAGCGGCGGAACGATGAAGCAGGCGAGCCAGAGCTCGCGCGTCGTCGTGTCCTTGTCCTTTCGCCCCACGATGAAGGCGAGCCCGGCGAGGAGGAGCAGGAAGGTGATCGGTCCGAAGACGGCCGCCTGATCCGACAGATAGCTCAGGATGCGGGATAGATCGAAGCCGGCTTCTGCGAGATTGGCATTGTCGGCGGTGTGGCTCACCGTGGCGAAATCGTTGGCGGCGTTCCAGGCGAGGTTTGGGGCAAGCATGACCAGTGAGGCGATGAACACTGTCGCGCCCGGCAGCGAGATCATCGCCTTGCGCATGTCGCGGTCGATGAGGATGGCGAGCACGGCGCCGCCATAGAGATAGAGGGCCGCGTACTTCGCGAGCATGGCGAGGCCGATGCAGGCGCCTGCCAGCACGGCGTTGCCGAAGCTGGGCGCATCGCGGAAGCGCCAGAGGAAGTAGAGCGCGGCGGATACGGTCGGCAGCAGCACCGCGTCGGTCGACATGATGGCGGAGGACAGCCAGATGCCGGGCATCAGGAGGTAGATCGTTGCCGCCCAGGCGCCGATACGGGCGTCAAAGGCGCGCTTGCCCAGCAGGAAGAGAAAGAAGGCGGCGGCGCCGTGAAGCATCGGCGCAGACAGGCGGATTGCCCATTCGCCATCGCCGAACAAGGCGGTCGATGCAGCGATGATCCATGCCACAAGCGGCGGTTTTGAGTAATAGCCGAAGTCGAGCTTTTCCGACCAGCGCCAGTACTGTGCCTCGTCCGGACCAATCTCCGGCGGGGCGATGATCACAATGACGATGCGCAGCGCGACGACCAGCGCGATAAGGAGCGCTGCGCAAGCTGGCGGGTTGCGTCGCCATAGGTGAGTGAGGGCGTTCATACGAACCGATCCAGGCCTTCAGGTGCGAAGGTGTCGCGCCCTTCTAGCCCATCACAAACGAAATGGGCCACCCCGAAGGGCGGCCCATAAGCTTCCAGATTGTCACCCGGCTTGCGCCGGATTCGCGAGAAGCCCTAGAATTTGGTGCCGAGGGTCACAAGGAGTGTCCGGGGCGCGCCGATCCCGAATGTGCGGGGTGAGCCCGTACGGTTGTTGACGACCGTCGGGTTGGGATTCACGTCGGCGATGGTCTGGGCGTTGGTGCCTGACGAAATATTGATGCCGTACACCTCGTCCGTCAGGTTGGTGATGTTGAGCTGCAGGTAGGCGTCCTCGATAGGAACGAAGCTGGCCATGTCGAAGCGGGCGTCGAAGTCGACCGTCGTGTAGGACGGCAGGACTTCGTCGTTGACGTCCGTTGTAAAGCGCTCTTCGACAAACTTGGCCTGGAGGCCGAGGGACAGCAGCTCATTGACATCCCAGTCGGCGCGGGCGGTGTACATCCACTCCGGCGTTTC
>JBMOGP010000332.1:0-3945 GCA_049318285.1 Hyphomonadaceae bacterium | reverse complement strand
CGTTCACCGACGTGCTGAAGAAGGCTGAGATCGCCATCAGCATGGATGGCCGCGGCGCCTGGCGTGACAACGTCTTCGTCGAGAGGCTATGGCGGACGATCAAGTATGAGGAAGTGTACCTCAGGGCCTACGACAGCGTCGCAGAGGCGCGCGTCTCGATCGGTCGCTACCTCGCCTTCTACAATCGGGGACGCCCGCACAGCGGTCTTGACCGGCAAACACCGGACGAGGCGTACTTCAACCAGCTGCAGCCAATCCCGGCCGCAGCATAACCGAGGCGGAAATCCACTTATCCAAACCCCGGAAACTGTTCAGAGAAACCGATCCACCTCTCACCGCCCTGGCCGAGGCTGGCGCAACGCCTCACCAGCTAATGGCTGTGCTCGGGCATACGACCAACCAGCAGGCGGCGCTTTACACCCGAAAAGCCGAGCGATCGGGCATGGCCGACCAAGCGCTCGCGAGACTGTATGGTGAACAAATGGACCCACCGGGACCCACGGGTTGACCTAAGTGGGTCCAATTCGGCGAAAAATTCTTGATGGATCAATGGCCCGAGCCGCCGCTGGCAGTCCCTAGGGGAGTCGAACCCCTCTTCCCTGGTTGAAAACCAGATGTCCTAACCGATAGACGAAGGGACCACGCGGCGGAGGTCGGCGATATAGCTGCATCGCCCAAACCGCGCAAGCGGTCAGGATCGGCTCTCTGGTGCGTCACCCGGCATCTGCCAGGCCAGCGCCCGCGCTTGCGCCAGCACCCCCACAAACCGCGCATATTCCTGAGCTTTTTGCATCCTCGTCCGGCGGGCGCAGCAGGGTCTTGAGCACCTAAACGCACGGCCCGTCCGGCATGTAGGAACGACAGATCCGCATGCCCGCATTCGACCCTGCGCCCGGCGTGGACTTGTCGCCCCGCTCCCCACCCCCGCTCAACGAACAGGACGCATCATGTTCGCCGCTTCCGCTCTTGTTTTCAGCCAGTCGACGCGGCGCATACGCTCTTGCACTGCTCTTGCGCTGGATCCGGCAACGACAGGGGCAAGCTCTGCCCTCCACACAACTCAGGCCAGCGCGATGTCCGCGACTTCGATCTGCACCTTGCCCGGCCCGCGCCACGTATCGGGCCGCAGCCGTCCCGCCACGTGGATCGCCATGCCCGCGCGGATCGCCTCTCCCTCGGGCCCATCGGCCACGCGAAATGCAATCGCACGCACGCGCGCGCCGTCCTCCCCGATCATGTCGAAGGCCACATGGTTCTCTCCCACGCGCCGCGCCCCGGCCGGGCGCACATTCGGCACGACGAACAGTGGCTCGGGCGCATTCGATCCAAACGGCCCCAGCCGTTCGATGATATCCAGCAGCGCGCCATCCGCCGCCCCCGGCGCCAGCGGCCCGTCAATCTCCAGCACACGTGCTTCTTCCAGTTCGAACGTCGCATCCTGCGCCGCCGCTTCCATGTGATCGCGCAACGCGATAAGCCGCGCCGGGTCCATGCTCAGCCCAGCCGCCATCGCATGCCCGCCGCCCGACAGCAGCAGCCCCGACTTCGCAGCTCTCGAAACCAGCTCGCCAAGATTTACGCCCTGCACGGATCTTCCCGACCCGCGCGCCACAGGCCCCAGTCCATCTCCCCAGCCGACAACAATCGCCGGCCGGTGAAACTTCTCCTTCAGCCGCCCCGCGACAATGCCGATCACGCCCGGATGCCAGCCCTCACCGCCCACCACGAGGATCGCCGCATCCGGCTTCTCGATCAGGCGTTGCTCGACCTGTGCGATCGCAGCCGTCTGGATGCCGGCCTCCACTTCCTTCCGCTCCTGGTTCTGGAAGTGCAGCTTCTCCGCAAGCTGGATCGCCTCTGCACGATCATCTGTGGCCAGCAGTTTCGCCGCCGTCCATGGATCACCGATCCGCCCGCCTGCATTGAGACGTGGCCCCAGCACAAATGTCGCGTGATAGACCGACTTCGGCGCCTCGATGCCCGCAACTTCAGCCAGCGCCTTCAGCCCCTGGTTCTCCAACCGCTCGAGAACCTTAAGCCCCCTCGTGACAAACGCGCGATTGACGCCCTTGAGCGGTGCCATGTCACACAGCGTGCCAAGCGCTGCGAGATCGAGCCACTTCATCGGATCAGGCAGTCCACCCTCGGGCGCAACGCCACGCTGCCGCGCCAGCCGGTTCAACGCGGCCGCCAGCACGAACACGACGCCCGCTGCCGCCAGAAACCCATGCCCCGACCTATCATCAGGCCGGTTTGGATTCACCAGCGCGAGGATCGACGGCATCTGATCATCATGCATCAGGTGGTGGTCCATGACCACGACATCGAGCCCGATCTCGTTTGCCGTCTGCAGCGCCGCCAACGCCGCCGCTCCGCAATCGACCGTGACCACCAGCTCAGCGCCCATCGTCTTGAGCGCCCGAAACGCCCCCGGCGTCGGCCCGAAACCTTCGGTCAGTCGGTCAGGCACGTAGAGGATCAGCTCCCGTCCCCAGGCACGAAAATAGCGCGACAGGATCGCCGACGACGTTCCGCCATCGACGTCATAGTCCGCAAAGACGGCCACCTTCTTGCCCGCGATGATCGCATCGAGGATCACCGCCGCCGCCTTGTCCATGTCGGCAAACGTTGATGGATCGGGAAACAGATCCTTGAGCGTGGGATTGAGAAACGCTTCCGCCTCGTCCGGCTTCACGCCGCGCGACGCCAGCAACCGGCCCACAAGATCCGGCTGCTTCAGCCGGCGCGAATGTTCCAGCGCCAGCTGGTCATCACCTGGACGCTGCCGCCAGGCCTTGCCCGACAACGAATTTGAAACACCGAGGAAATGGGAGCTGGTCATGGGAATCACGGGCGAACGTGTGCCCGAACGACCCCTGGATCAACCCTGTTCTGCGTATCAGTTCACCGCCAGCGGCTTCACGAGCTCGGCCTCTTTCGCGCACCACGCCGCATCTGGGACGGCCGCTGAAGTGCGCGCCGCCTCAAGCTCTGTCCGCGCCCTGGCCAGTGCATCGCGATAGTCGGGCGAGGCCTGCACCGCCGCGAACACGCCAGCCGCGTTCGTCCGCGCCGCCTCGATCGCGCTCATGTTATGGAGCCCGCACACGACCCGGCTCTCCCCGAACGCCCGTCCGCGCGCCAGTGCCGCGCTGGCGCGCTCAGGCGCCAGCTGCGCCACGACCAGGCCCGCGATCCAGCCGAGCGAGCCATGGCCGGAGGGATAGTCGAAACTTGCCTCCAGCCCCGGCGTTCGGGCGATGCAGATGTTGCCTGGATTGTGCATGAAGGGCCGCGTGCGCCGGTAGAGCTGTTTGGCTGCTTCTGCCGCCAACCCGGCGTCGATCGTGGTCTTGGCAAGAATGCCTGCAAGCGCTGGCGCGTTCTCGGGCGTCAGCTGCACACCCAGCGCGCAGGAAAAATTCTTGAGCAAGTCGGATGGCCGATAACTGTCATCCGCCTGCGCCAGCTTCCAGCGCTCGCTTCCCTCCAGGGCGCGGGTCTTGACGAAAATCTCCCAGTCGAGCGTGTTGCGCATCTCGCCTTCCTTCGGCGCCGGCGGGATCGTCGCAATTGCGCTGGGCATCGTCGTCGGATCAAGGAAACCCAGGGGCCGGGCAGCAGCCACCTGCGTCAGCTGGGCGCTGGCCATTGGCGTTTCGGAGGCCTTCGGGGCGGAAACAGTCGCCACGCCGCCTGCGCAGGCGACCAGCACAGCCAGCCCCACCGCGAGCACAGCATAGGTCCCGGCCTCGGCCTTCGGTCTCATCGCCCCTCCACGTCTCCCGCATTTCTAGGATCCTATTCGGGGAGCGGCAAGGCGGATTGCACGCGAGGCGCCTGGCATGTCAGCTTCAGGCAGAACAAGGGGACACATCATGATCGAACGCCAGCTCGACATCGCGACGAAGGATGGCGCCAGCACCACCTTCATCGTCCACCCCG
>JBMOGP010000331.1:0-3945 GCA_049318285.1 Hyphomonadaceae bacterium | reverse complement strand
AAAAGGTCCGGGCCGCAATCCTGCGCAAGCAGGAGGCCGAGCAGGCCCGCAACGCGAAGTCGAAGGAGATCGGCAAGGCCAAGGCGTCGAAGGACGAAGCCCTCGCACAGAGCCTGATGGCGGACGTCTCCGCCGCCAAGCAGACGATCGAGGACGCCGGCAAGGAAGAAACCGACGCCACACGCGAACGCGACGATCTCCTCGCGCGGCTACCTAATGTACCGCTTGAAGATGTGCCTCAAGGCGCCGACGAACATGGGAATGTCGAGGTCCGCCGCCACGGCGATCCCCGCAAGTTCAGCTATGCCCCCAAAGACCACGCTGACATCGGCGAGAAACTCGGCCTCATGGATTTCGAAGCCGCCACCCGCATGAGCGGCGCCCGCTTCGTCGTGCTGAAAGGCCAGCTCGCAAGACTGGAACGGGCGCTGACACAGTTCATGCTGGACATCCAGACGGGCGAGAACGGATACGTCGAACACGCTGCACCGCTGCTGGTTCGCGGGCATGCAATGTATGGGACTGGTCAACTTCCGAAGTTTGAGGATGACCTGTTCCAAACTCTCGAAGTCTTGGTTTCGCCTGCTATTGGCGGAGGCGCGGTCTCAATCGAACAACCGAAAGGGTCGGGCCACTACCTCATCCCCACCGCCGAAGTCTCGCTCACCAACATCTACCGCGAGCAGATCGTCGACGGCGACGTCCTGCCCGTCCGCATGACAGCCGCAACGCCGTGCTTCCGCTCCGAAGCGGGCAGCGCAGGGCGCGATACCAAAGGCATGATCCGCCAGCACCAGTTCATCAAGGTTGAGCTTGTATCGATCACGAAGCCGGAAGATTCCGAAGCGGAGCACCTGCGCATGACGAAATGCGCTGAAGGCATTCTCGAACGCCTCGGCCTGCCTTATCGGACCGTGCTGCTCTGCACTGGCGACATGGGCTTCGGCGCCCGCAAGACCTATGACCTCGAAGTCTGGCTGCCCTCGCAGAACACATACCGCGAGATCTCGTCCTGTTCGAACTGCGGTGATTTCCAGGCCCGTCGCATGGATGCGAAGTTCCGCAGAGAGCAGGGCGCCAAGCCCGAATTCATGCATACTCTCAACGGCTCCGGCCTCGCTGTCGGCCGCACGCTGGTCGCCATCCTCGAGAACTACCAGCGCGAGGACGGCAAGGTCGACGTGCCCGACGCGCTGCGCCCCTACATGGGCGGGCTGGAGGCGATCGGATGATCCGCAAGCTGTTCATGGTGCTGGCCGCCCTCGCAGCAGCGTCCTGCGCCGCGCCGACGCCGGCAACCGAAACACCCTCAACCGCCACCGTCATCGGCATCGACGGCCGCCCGCTCGTCTTGGCCGACGGCGTCATCGACACCTCAGTCCAGGAAGCGCTCACCGCAAACCCGGCCGCCTGCATCAGGGCCGGCGGCACGCTGCAGCCGGTGTGCCGGATGCAGATGCCGATGTGCCTCATCACCTTCACTGACGCGGGCAAGTCCTGCACCGACGGCGCGCAATGCGGCTCTGGCCGCTGCTATGCTGCGACCCCCACCGCCGCTTCCGGCGGCGCGGGCGCAACTGGCCAGTGCGCGCCCACCAACAACCCATGCGGCTGCAACCAACGCGTCCAAGACGGCGTCGCGCTTCCCACGCTCTGCGTCGACTGATGGAGCAGGCAATGGGATTCTCGCTCGCCTGGTTCGCGGCCCAGGGCATTGATCGCGACGACTTCCTCGAACGCCTCGGCTTCACCGACACCGGCGAGGCCGATGAGTATTTCGATCAGGATCATTCCGGCGGCGAGCTTCCCGGCGGCTGGTACATCATCCTGACCAGCGATCTTGGCCTCCTCGCGCCGGACAAGCTGGCGCAATGGTCCGCAGGCTGCCGTCTCATCGCGACGGTGGTTCACGAAGACTCGGCGAATTCGCTCGCCACCGAATGGAAGGACGGCCGCCTGATCTGGTCTGTCTCACACGACGGCAGCGAAGGCGGCGATCAACTCGCCGTCGAAGGCCAGCTGCCCGACGTGTTCGAGGAGCTTAAGCACGAAGCCGACGCGCTGCAGGTCGCCGACGTCGTCTTCGACATCCCGCTCGACCTCGCCGCCGAACTCACCGGATTCCGTCACGACGAGATGGGCTTCGACGATGACATCCCGCCCTTCACCATTCTGGAGCGGACGCACCTGACATGATGCGGGTAGGCCAGTGCCGATGAACGACGCGGACACCCGGTTTCAGGCCGCACGCCTCGTGCTGCAGCTGCGTCAGGCGGGCGTAACCGATCACAATGTCGCCGAGGCGCTGGAAATGACGCCGCGCGACCAGTTCACGCCCCGGCCCTTCGAGGCCAATGCGTGGGAGAATGTTGAACTCCCGATCGACTGCGGGCAGAGCATGACGCGCCCGGTGACAGTCGGCGTGATGGTGCAGGCGCTCGGCGCGGAGAAGGGCCACACCGTTCTCGAGATCGGCTGCGGCACCGGCTATGTCGCCGCCGTGCTCAGCCGTCTCGCCCGCCGCGTCTACAGCATGGACCGTTACCGCACGCTCCTGGAAAAGGCCCGCGCCCTGATCGAACGCCTCGACATGGCAGCCCGGATCGAGCTGCGCCACGGCGATGGCATCGCCGGCTGGCCGGAGGCCGCGCCGTTCGATCGCATCCTGATCATGGGCGCCGTACCGGAAATACCGCTGGAACTTTCCCGCCAGCTCGCTCCCGGCGGCATAGCCGTCATGCCGGCCGAACGCGCCGGCCGCGTGGTCATCGTGCGCATGATGAAGCGGCCGGACGGCTCGTTTGCCGAAGCCGTGATCGCCCCGGCCAGTTTCGCCTCGCTAGAACCTGGAATTGCAAGGGAACTCTGACCGCAGGCCGCTTCAGCTTCCGGTAAGCATGATCGGTGCATTCTCGGCCGGATTTACCGGAGGACCAATGGCGATCTCCTTCGCCCTGCGCGCCTGTCTGCTTGCCTCCGCTTCAGCGGTGATGACCGCGTGCGCCACGAATCCGCCCCTGCAGGCCGCCGCCATCGACTATCGCGGCGACGATCCAGCCCGGCCGTTAACGCGTGAAGCCCCACGCCCGACCGTGCTCGCCGATAAATCGCGGCCTTCCGCTGCCGCCGCTTCGACTGCTCCGCCCGCACGCATGGCCCCGAGGCCGATGCCAGGCGCGCCCAGCGACCTCGAG
This sequence comes from Hyphomonadaceae bacterium, assembly GCA_049318285.1. Lineage (GTDB taxonomy): Bacteria > Pseudomonadota > Alphaproteobacteria > Caulobacterales > Hyphomonadaceae > UBA7672. Next base: position 751 of record JBMOGP010000331.1, on the reverse strand, counting down.
CCATTCCAGCGCGTCGCCGACCTCGGCGCGTCCCCCGGCACATCCGCCGTCGCCGAGGCCCGAAGCCTTGCGCCGGAGACGGGCAATCGCCCCGGCGGCACGCGCAAGCTGCCCGATGACAACCCCTCCGCCCGCGCCGTGGAGATCCAGTCGTCGGACACGCTGTACGACATCTCGCGCCGCTACTCGGTCAACATGCGCGCCCTCATCGAGACCAATGCGCTCGAACCTCCCTATGCGCTGGACGTCGGCGGCACGATCTACCTGCCGCCGCCCAACCTCCACGTGGTCGAAGCCGGTGAGACGCTCTACGCCGTCTCCCGCCGCTATAATGTTGATACCCGCTCGCTTGCCCTGCTGAATGGCATTGCGCGTCCCTTCACCGTCTGGCCGGGTGATGAACTCCTTTTGCCGCCACTCGCCCGCGACCAGGCGCGCGAGCCTGCAAGGCGAGTCCTGGCGCCACCGCCAACCACAAGGCCGCCCGTCGCGAATCCCCCGACCAGGGCGCGACCATCTCAGGATGGGCCCATCCCGCTGGTTGGAACGGCCGCCACGACCGCCGCTGTCGCGTCAAAACCTCTGACGAAAGCGCCCGCCATTGTCGCGGCTTGGCCTCCACCGCCGCCTCCTTCGCCGCAGCAAGCGAAGTCCACTCCGTCGACCGCGTCTGGCGAATTCATCTGGCCTGTCTTGGGCCGGGTCCTGAAGGGCTACGGCCCAGGCTCCGACGGCAGCCGCAATGACGGGA
>JBMOGP010000330.1:0-3945 GCA_049318285.1 Hyphomonadaceae bacterium | reverse complement strand
CCTACCCGCCGATCATCGCCGCAGTGCGTGCCGCGAAGGCCGAGAACAACGTGTTCGTCATCACCTATAGGGACGAACAGGCCGTCGAAGTTCACAGACTTGCGCCCGAGCTGATGATCACGGCAACGGTCAATTCCGTCGCGCAGTTCGATGACCTCGTCGCACGCGGGGTTAAGCCCGATCGTTTCCTTGCATGGACCGGTAATGTCGAGCCGCGACCGGAACTCTGGTCAGCGCTGGCGGAGCGTGGGGTGGAGAGCGTTTTCGGAACCAATGGTTCACGCGCCGAAGGCCTCGACGATCGCTACTGGGATGACGGCGATGGATCGGAGTTCAACAAGCTCGCGGCGGATGGCCTGCCCATCATGGTCACCAGCCTGACGGACAAGACGGCGAGGCAAGTCGCATCCGAAACCCGCAAGGCGGAGGCATGTGGCCTGTAGGACCGCGATTCGGGGCAACCAGTGTCATGAGAGGGTACGACGATCGCGACATGTCGCGTTGCGCGTCTTTGTCCATCGGTATCGAGGATATCGCGGGTGAGGTCTTCTCGACCGTCCGCATCGGCCAGTGATCCCTCAGCCACCGGCTGTGACGAAGGCAGGGGTCAGGTCATCGGCGCCAGCGCACATGGGCTAGACGCCGTTGCCTGCCCCCTGGCCAGTCTGTGTTCGGATCGTCCAGCAGGGGGAGCTGGACCCGGCGTTTCGAACTAGAATCTGCGGCCCACACCGACCGAGATCGCCCAGGGATCAAGGTCAACCGAGGAGCGCAGGGCGCCGCTATTGATCTGGGCATTGGTGTTGAAGAAAACCTTCTTGACGTCGATGCTGGCGCTCCACGGCCCGCTGATGCCGATGTCGGCCCCGGCCTGCAGCGCATAGCCCACGCCATTCTCCAGTTCGACATCGAAGCCATTAGGATTATGGCCTTTGTAGAAGTTCATGCCGTTGATGCCTGCACCAATGTAGGGGCTGAAATTCCCCGTCGTGATTGGGCGGTATTGCAGGGTGATGACCTTGGGGGCAGCACCCAGGTTTCGTGGACCGCCACATTCGTCGTCCCCCGACGGCGCAGCTCTCGTGCTGGGTCGCGCCCAGGATGACTGCCACGGCAATGTTGTTGGTCAGGAAACAGGTGAAGACCAGGGTGGGCATATAGTCGTCGGAGACATCGACCTGAAGCCATGAGCCAGCACCGGCCGCAGTCAGAACGCGGTCTTCTGTGTTCTGGGCAACGCCTGTCGCCCGGCCGGTGACGATCAGTTCACCGGCGCGTGACGCGCTCCAGGTGCCGGAGGTCAGGGCCGAGGCGGGCACGGCTGCGAGCGCGGCATCGGCAACGAGCGAAGCAGCACGGTACGGAGGACGGTCAGGGACATCAGGGAGAGCTTCGGATTGGGCGGCAGGGCGGTATGCGCTGCATCGCCCTCCTCCGGGATTCGCGTGTTTTCGGAATATCCGCGCCTTCCGGGTGGTTATCTCATGTGACCCCTGTCACCTGTCATAGGATACTCACCCGACAGCTGCGGCGTGCTGCGTTGCAGCAGGCGAGCCGGACAGCGCTTTTCGCGCGGGGGCGTAGATTTGTTCCGGAATCGTGCGAGCCGGTTCGGCACAGTTCGGAACACCTTTGCGGAGACCAAAATGATGCTGCGGCGCGGCGACGCACAGCGTCAAGATTTCACTCGACGCCGTGTCACTCGGCTGGGTAATTGACTATAAACGGGTCGCCTTACGCGCTTTGCGCGTCAAGGCTGCCGTCGAAGCAAGGCGTGTTGTGACATAGGATTCGCCGGTGACGCCTTGAAGGCGTGAACCGGCGCGCCAGTTTCCGGTGCGGGCGGTTCATGCTCCGGCATCGGCGAAGGGCGACGCGAAGGCACAGGGTGTGCTTGTGGAATGAGGTTAGGCCCGGGCAGCGCCTCCGGTCGTCGATTGGGAATCCTGGCGGACGATCGGGGACCCAGACCCGGCCTCCGCCTCGGAGGGGTTGATGTGGGATTTTGATGAGATGAGCATGACAGAAGCGGCCGTTGCGAAGTCCAAGGCAGCAAAGTCGGCAAGCGGAGCCGTTACAGGTCTCGATCCTGCGCCGACGGGTCATGCAAGGCTGGTCGCCTGGGTTCGCGACATCGCGGCACTGACCAAGCCTGACCGCGTCCACTGGTGCGACGGCTCGGACGCCGAGTTCGACCAGCTGACGCAGGAGCTGATCGCGCTGGGCACGCTTAAGCGTCTCAACGCCGCCAAGCGTCCGAACTCATTCTATGCCGCCTCCGATCCGAAGGATGTCGCCCGCGTTGAATCGCGCACCTTCATCTGCTCGGAGAAGCAGATCGACGCCGGCCCGACCAACAACTGGGCTGACCCGGCTGAAATGCGCGTCAAGCTTGCTGGCCTGTTCGATGGCGCGATGCGCGGCCGCACCATGTATGTCGTGCCCTTCTGCATGGGCCCGCTCGGCTCGAAGATTTCCGCGCTTGGCGTCGAGATCACGGATTCGGCCTACGTCGCCATCTCGATGCGCGTGATGACCCGTATGGGCCGCGCCGCGCTCGAGCAGATGGGCGATGACGGTTTCTTTGTCCCCGCCGTGCACACGCTGGGTGCGCCGCTGGCCCCCGGCCAGAAGGACGTGCCGTGGCCCTGCAACGAAGACAAGTACATCGTCCACTATCCAGAGACCCGCGAGATCTGGTCGTATGGGTCAGGCTATGGCGGCAACGCGCTGCTTGGGAAGAAATGCTACGCGCTGCGTATCGCTTCGGTGATGGCGCGCGACGAGGGCTGGCTGGCTGAGCACATGCTCATCCTGAAGCTCACAAATCCCGAAGGCGTCGTGAAGTATGTCGCCGCCGCCTTCCCGTCGGCCTGTGGCAAGACCAACCTTGCGATGCTCGAGCCGACGCTGAAGGGCTGGAAGGCCGAGACGATCGGTGACGATATCTGCTGGATGCGTTTTGGCGAGGATGGTCAGCTTTATGCCATCAACCCGGAAGCGGGCTTCTTCGGCGTGGCGCCGGGCACATCGGCTGCGACCAACCGGAACGCACTCGACTCGTGCGCGCGCAATACTGTTTTCACCAATGTTGCGCTGACCGCTGACGGAGACGTCTGGTGGGAAGGCATGACGAAGGAGCCGCCGGAAGGCCTCACCGACTGGCGCGGCCGCCCCTGGTCACCGGCGATGGGCGAGCCTGCTGCTCACCCCAACGCGCGCTTTGCCTGCCCGGCAGAACAATGCCCGGTGATCGCCGCCGAGTGGGAAGACCCCAAAGGCGTTCCGATCTCCGCGATCCTGTTCGGCGGTCGCCGCGCATCGGCCGTGCCGCTGGTAACGGAAGCATACGACTGGGAGCATGGCGTCTTCATGGGCTCGACGGTCGCCTCGGAAGGTACCGCCGCAGCCGAGAACAAGGTGGGCGAGCTGCGCCGCGATCCGTTCGCCATGCTGCCCTTCGCCGGCTACAACATGGCCGACTACTTCGCGCACTGGCTGAAGATCGGCCAGACGTCGGGCGCCAAGCTGCCGAAGATCTTCTTCGTCAACTGGTTCCGGAAGGACACGAACGGCAAGTTCATCTGGCCGGGCTTTGGCGAGAACACGCGCGTGCTGAAGTGGGTCGTCGATCGCCTGGAAGGCAATGCCGCCGCCAACGACACAGCCATCGGCCGGGTGCCTGCGAAATCATCAATCGACATTTCCGGCCTTTCGCTGACGGATGCGCAGATGGACACGCTGCTCGGCGTCGACCACGACGTCTGGCGCGAGGAAGCCGGGCTGATCCCGCCCTTCTTCGAGAAGTTCGGCGACCGCCTGCCGCAAGCGCTCTGGGACCAGCACAGCCAGCTGGTGAGCAGGCTGGGCTGATCGCCACAACACGATTGCAGAAGGGCCCGCTCAACCGAGCGGGCCCTTTCAGTTCTGCCGCGAGTTATCTGG
>JBMOGP010000329.1:0-3946 GCA_049318285.1 Hyphomonadaceae bacterium | reverse complement strand
AGGCTGGGATCTGGGCCGGGGAGTTCGTGATGCCGTCCGACTGGCGCAAGGGGCAGCGGCTTGAGGGCGAGCCGGCAACGAAGGTCGCAGCGGGCGCTCGCTGAGCGTTGTGAGGCGCTGGCCTTTCGCAACCCGTTCGCCCAACGCCCCCCTTCACCCTGCCCCCTCTCGACCAGGGGGAAAGGTAAGGTCTCTGTTCCGCATGCGTAATGCGATAGATGTCACCGCGCTGGCAAACGATACTTGACCCGCGCGCGCACCTGCGCCCAAGACAGGTTCATGACCACCACACGACGTATCCTCGTCACCGGCGGCGCGCGACGCGTGGGCCGCCGCCTGTGCGAGCGGCTCTCGGCGGCGGGACACGCCGTCATCATACACGCCAACCGCAACGCAGCTGAAGCAGACGAACTCTGCGAACAACTGCGCGCCAGTAACCCGAACACATGGGCGATCAGCGCCGACCTCGCGGACGCAGCAGCAGCCAGCGCCCTCATCGGACAGGCAGCGCAGTTAGCCGGCGGCCCGCTCAGCGCGCTGGTGAACTCGGCGTCGACCTTCGACTACGATGAGCCCGGCGCCATGAAGCCCGACATGTTCGATCAGGCGATGGCGGTGAATCTTCGCGCGCCCGCGCTGCTCTCCGACAGTCTGTTCGCGCAGGCCGACCCCGCGCGCGACAATGTCATCGTCAACCTTCTCGACCAGAAGCTGTGGAACATGAATCCGGACTTCTATTCCTACACGATGAGCAAGGCCGGGCTGCTCGCCGCGACTGACATGATGGCGCGCGCCTTTGCGCCGAAAGTGCGTATCAACGCCATCGCGCCGGGCCTGCTGCTGCCGAGCTTCGACCAGACACAGGCCGAGTTCGAGACCGTCGCCAGCCGAAACCCGATGGGCCGTCCAATCGATGTCGACGATGTCGGAGCCGCGCTCGACTTCCTGCTCGCCACGCGCTCCCTCACCGGGCAGGTCATCCATGTCGACAACGGCCAGCGCCTGAACGCGAGCGCGCGCGATGTGATGTTCGACACAAGACGCGAAGGCGGCGCAACATGAGCTTCCCCAGCTTCTACCTGATCCGCATCGGCGGCATCGAGACCTCCGCCTCGATCGGCATCCATGCCTTCGAGCAGGCCGCCCGCCAGCCTCTGCTTGTCTCGGTCACGCTGATCCTCATGCCGCCGCCAGGGGCGGACACAATCGAGGGGGTGCAGGATTATGACTTCGTCCGGGATGGGGTGCTCGCGCTGGTAAATGGCCGCCATTTCAACCTGCAGGAGACACTCTGCGGCGAAATTCTCGATCTCTGCCTGCGTCAGCCCGGCGTGCTGGGAGCGGTTGTGCAGACCAACAAGCCCGACGTATACCCCGACGTCGCGATCGTGGCCTGCCGCATGGGGCGGATGGGCCCCTCGCTGCCCGGCTTCCCCTGGTGGACGCTGGACGTCTGAGTTCCGGGTCATGTTCGAGATCAGCGCAACCGCCAGTTTCGAGGCCAGCCACTATATCGAGGCCGAAGCCGGCAGCGCGCATTACCGCCGCGTGCACGGCCATTCCTTCCTGGTGACCGCCAGCGTCGCCTCGCCCGCCCCTGACAGTGATGGCTGGGTAATGGACCTCGGCGCGCTGGAGGACCTGCTGGCGCGGATCCTGTCGGGGCTGGACCACACGGTCCTCAACGACGTGCAGGGCCTTGAGAAGCCGACATTCGAGCATATCCTGCTCTGGATCGAGTCGCGGATGAAGGCCGAGGGGGTTTTCCCCTCTCGCCTTGAGATCGAGCGGCCTACATTGCGTCAGCGGGCGGTTTATACGCCCGCCAGATAACGGAGCCGGACAATGGCCAAGGCGAGCGACCCCAGGAAACCGGCGAAGGCAAAGGCTGACGACACAGCCAATAGCCAGAGCGACATTGCGAAAAAGGCCCTCGAAAAGCTGCAGAGCGCCAAAGCCGCAAAGAACGGCCCGCCCGGCGGCCTCAAGAAGCCCGGCTTCGATCCCAACCAGCTGAAGGGCGGCGGAAAAGCCTTTGGCGGCGCCGGCAACCAGATGATGCGCCGCACGCAAGGCAAGGGTGGTGGTGGCGGCGGTGGCGGCGGCGGTGGCGGTGGCGGGGCCTGATCGCACACGTCACGATCGGCGCCGCTTCGCAAGGCTTTACTGCTCCGCAGCTTCCAGGGCTGCGAGCCACTCGGCCTCTGCGGCGTCGAGCTGCGCTTGAACCTTGGCACGCGCCTTCAGCTTGGCTTCTGCGTCCGCCTTGTGCGTGAAGGTCCCCGGGTCGCCCAGATCGCGGTCGAGGAGTTCGAGCGCAGCGCGCTGCTTCTCGACCTCCTTCTCGGCGGTCTCGATGCGGTGTTTCTGCTTGAACGACATTTTTGGCGCGGACTTCGGTTTCTCGTGACCGCCCCCTGATGGGGCAGAAGACTTCTCCGCAGCGGCTGCAATCTCCGCACGCGCGATGGCGTGCTGCTTGTCTTGCTCGGGGCGGTCGGCGGCAAGGACAAGCGCCTTGTAGTCGGCAAGGTCGCCGTCATACGGGTTGGCCTTGCCGCTGTTGACCAGCCAGAGCCGATCAGCCGTCGCTTCCGCCAGATAGGTATCGTGGGTGATGACCAGCACGGCGCCGTTGAACTCGTTCAATGCATAGATCAGCGCCTCACGGCTATCGATGTCCAGGTGCGACGTCGGTTCGTCGAGAATGAGAATGTGGGGCTTCTTGTAAGTTGTGAGCCCCATGAGCAGGCGCACCTTCTCGCCACCGGAAAGCTTGTCGACCTTTGTCTCGCACTTCTCGTGACCGAAGCCGAACTGGGCTGCAAGCGCGCGGACCTGCGCCTGACCCGCGTTCGGCAGAAGGTCTTTCACGTGATCGAGCACGGTCTCGCCGGCGCGCAATTCGTCGAGCTGGTCCTGGCTGAAATAGCCGATGCGCAGATTCTTGGAGGCACGTCGCATGCCCTGAAGCAGCGGTAGCTTCTGCGCGATCGACTTAACAAGCGTCGTCTTGCCCTGACCATTGGCGCCGACGATGGCGATGCGGTCATCGAAATCGAGACGCAGGGACACCCGCTCAAGCACCGGCTTGCCAGCCGCATAGCCCATGTCGACCTTGTCGAGCTCGAGAATGGGGGATGCCAGTTCTTCGACCTCGTAGAACTTGAATGGCACGGTGCGCTCGGCCAGCGGCACGGTGATCACCGTCATCTTCTCGAGCATCTTCATGCGGCTCTGCGCCTGCGCGGCCTTCGAGGCCTTGGCCTTGAAGCGGTCGATGAAGGACTGCATGTGGGCGCGCTGGACGTCCTGCTTTTCCTTCTGCGCAGCGAGGTGCTGCGTGCGCTCCGCGCGCCGCTGCAGGTAGGTGTCATACCCGCCCGCCTGCAGCACCAGCTTGGCGTTCTCGACCGCGAGGATGTGCGTCACCGAACGGTTCAGCAGGTCGCGGTCGTGGCTCACGATGACGACGGTGTGCGGGTATTTGCGCAGATACTGTTCAAGCCAGGCTGCGCCTTCGAGATCGAGATAGTTGGTCGGTTCGTCCAGCAGCAGAAGTTCGGGCTGCGCAAAGAGCACGCCGCCAAGCGCCGCGCGCATGCGCCAGCCGCCCGAGAATTCCCTGCAGGCGCGCGACATGTCGTTCTGCGTGAAGCCGAGGCCGACGAGGATCTCCGCCGCCCGCGCCTCGCCCGACCAGGCGTCGATGTCGGCCAGCCTCTCGTGGATTTCGCCGATGCGGTCGGGATCTTCGCAGGTTTCCGCCTCGCGCATCAGGCTGGCGCGTTCGATATCGGCTTCCAGTACCACATCGAGCAGGCTGGTGTCGTTGGCCGGCACTTCCTGCAGCACGTAACCCATCTTTGCGCCGCGATTGATGCGCACCGAGCCATCGGCCGCCAGGTCACGCACCCGGACGCCGTCAACCTGGCGTTCGGGACCA
>JBMOGP010000328.1:0-3972 GCA_049318285.1 Hyphomonadaceae bacterium | reverse complement strand
GGCCTGCGCAAGTTCATGCTGGGCGTCTACAACAAGCTGTTCCTCGGCATCCTGCTGGCTGGCGCGCTTGCCTGGGCGGCTGGTGCGATTCCCGCCGTCTCGCAGCTCGTGTTCGGCACGCCGCTCGTTTACGTCGTGCAGTGGGGCCCGATCGCCCTGATGCTCGGCTCCATGTTCTTCATGAAGAACCCCTCGCCGCTGGCGACCGGCATCATGTACTGGGCCATCGTCGTCCTGATGGGCCTTGGACTTGGCACCTGGGTTCTCATGGCTGAGTCCGGCATGTCGGCCGGCACGCGTGGCGGCATTGGTCTGACCACGACCTACGAGACGATCGCCAAGGCCTTCCTGATCACCGCCTCGGCCTTCGGCGCCCTGTCGCTGTTCGGCTACACCACCAAGCGCGACCTGTCGGGCATCGGCTCGTTCGCCCTCATGGCGATGTGGGGCGTGCTGGCGATGTCGCTCCTGAACTTCATCCTGCCGCCGTCCTCGATGTTCGAATGGATCATCATGGGCGCCGTGTTCGCACTCTCGGCCGTCCTGATCGCGGTCGAGACGCAGCAGCTGAAGGATGGCTATTACGCCTTCGGCGGCGATGCACGCAGCCTTGCGGTGATGACGAACTGGGGCGCCCTGAACTTCTTCATCTCGTTCATCAACATGTTCCGCATCGTGCTGATGTTCCTGTCCTCGCGCGAATAGCGCCTGAAGCAGACCCTGAACGAAGGCCCCGGACGAAAGTCCGGGGCCTTTTCTTTTCGGGTTTTCAACAGGTGTGGATGAACAGCTGTGGACGGAAAGTGGATCAGTCCACGACCTGGAAGCGCTTCTTGTCGAAGAAGGCGAGCACAGGGGCGAGGTCGTGACCCCGCTTCAGGACCTGCCCGGTCGCATTGGTCAGCACATAGGCCCCCTGCCTGCGCGCCAGCTCCGGCCATTTCTCGACCGTCCAGGTCGGCGCCTCGGCGGCGCGCTTGAACATGCAGAAGGCAGCATGGTCGCGGAAGGCGCCGATCGCGTAGTCGCGGCATTCGCCTTCGGAGACCAGCTTGCCATAAGCCCAGAGAATCTGGTCGAGCTCGCGCCGGTCGAACCAGACCGCCTTCTCAGGGCGGGACGAAAGAGATGAAGACCCCGGCTGAGACTGCTCTTTCATGGGCTTCCTGCATCTGGTCAGGCGGCGGCAAGCGCTGCATCAGTTTCTGGCCAGAAACCGTCCGCAAGCGTTACGAAAGTTTCGCAATATAACCGCATTTTGGCCTAGCCAAAGCCACCGATCGCGCAGAAGTTCATTTTGTCGGGCGGATGGTTAAGACGCCGACCTTGGACCCAACAGCCCCCCAGCCCCCCAGGGTTGCGACTGACGGTTCGCCCGACACCTGCTCCCCCAAAACCAGGAATAACCGCACCTTGCGGGCGCTTGCGTCCAGTCCACCGGATTTGCTGCCCGTGTTGGGCGATTTTTCACGTGCGGCTGTTCAGTTCCAGGCGCCGGAGAATCGGTCCGCGTGATAGCCCATGGGCTGTATCGTGGCCCCGCCCCGGCTGATGGATGTCATGCAAGCGCTGAAGGTCTCCGGTCTTTCCAAGTCGTTCGGCGGGCGCGAGGCCGTGCGCGCCGTGAGTTTTGCCGTTTCGGCAGGGCAGGCGGTCGCCTTCCTCGGGCCCAATGGCGCAGGCAAGTCGACCACGCTGCGGATGATCGCCGGCTGTCTCGCGCCGGACGCAGGCGAAGCCGAGATCGGCGGGGCGTCCATCATCACCGCGCGCAGCGCAGCCCAGCGATCACTTGGCTATCTCGCGGAGGGCGCGCCGCTCTATCTCGATCTGTCGGTCACGGCATTCCTAGGATTTCTCGCACGGACGCACGGACTGTCCGCAGCAGCAAGGAAGGACGCGATTGCCCGCGTGGCGCAGGATGCCGGCATCGCTGCGGTCATGAGCGCGCGCATCGAAACGCTGTCAAAGGGATACCGCCGGCGCGTCGCGCTTGCCGGGGCGCTGGTGCATGACCCCGCCGTGCTGGTGCTGGACGAACCGACCGACGGGCTCGATCCCAACCAGAAAGTGGCGATGCGGTCGCTGATCCGGCGCATGGCCGAGACCAAGGCGATCCTGATATCGACGCACCAGCTCGACGAGGTCGAAGCCATGTGCTCGCGCATCGTGCTGATCGATCGCGGACGCATCGTGACAGATACAACCCAGGCCGAGCTCGCCGCCTCAACACCCGGCGGGAGACTGGAAGATGCCTTCCACGCGCTGACGCAGATGGAGCGCACAGCGTGAGCATTGATGTGGCGCAGTCGGTGCGGCAGGCAGGGCACGCGATCGGCGCGATCTACGGGCGCGAGCTGTCAGCCTACTTCCTGACGCCGCTCGCCTATGTGTTCATGGCGATCTTCCTCATGTCGCTGGGAGCCTTTACCTTCGAGATCGGGCGGTTCTTCGACACCAATCAGGCGGACCTCTCGCCCTTCTTCCTGTTTCATCCATGGCTCTATCTCGTCTTCCTGCCTGCGATCGCGATGCGGCTGTGGGCGGATGAGACGCGCGGCGGCACGCTCGAACTGCTGATGAGCCTGCCGGCGCCGGCTTGGGCGCTGGTGCTCGGCAAGTTTCTCGCAGCGTGGACGGTGGCAGGCGCTGCGCTGGCGCTGACCGCGCCGATGTGGATCTCGGTGAACTGGCTTGGCGTACCCGACAATGCTGCGATCGCGCTGGGCTATCTGATGAGCTTCCTGATGGCGGGCGCGTATCTGTCGATCGCATGCGCGCTGTCAGCGGCCGCAGGCAATCAGGTGGTGGCGTTCGTGACGTCGGTGGCGCTGGGCTTCCTGTTCACGGCGGCGGGCCTGCCGGTGGTCGGCGGCGCGCTTGGACCGGGCCTCGCGGATGCGCTGGCGTCCTTCTCGCTCCTCTCGCATTTCGAGGCGGCGCAGCGCGGCGTGCTGGAGCTGCGCTCGCTGGCCTTCTATCTCGGCTTCATCGGCCTGTGGCTGGCGCTGAACACGATCTGGGTCAGCGCAAGGAAGGGCGGGTGATGAAGCGCCGTCACGACGTCATTCTTGCAAGCCTGGCCGCAGTCCTGATCTTCGCCGGGCTCAATCTCGCCGCATGGAAATGGCTCGGCGGGGCGCGCGCGGACTTCACCGCGAACGGGCTCTACACGCTCTCGACATCGGCGAAACGCATAGTGCAGCGGCTGATCGAGCCCGTGGAGATCGAACTTGTCTATTCGCGCGAGCTCGGCGCCGGTTTCCCGGCGATCCGCGCGCACGCAGACCGCGTGCGCCAGCTGATGGCCGAGATCGCAGCACAGAGCGATGGCAAGGTGAAGCTGCGCGAAGTCGAGCCGGAAGCGTTCTCCGAGCAAGAGGACCGCGTCGTGGCCGCCGGACTGTCGCCTGCGCCGACCGATGGCGGCGAGCCGCTCTATTTCGGGATCATCGGTCACAACACCTCGGCCGACAGCATCACCATTCCCTTCCTCGCACCGGAGCGCGATGCACTGCTGGAATACGAACTTGTCAGGCTGATCTCGCAGCTCGACGATCCGGCCCCGCCGAAAGTGGCGGTGCTGTCGTCGCTGTTGCCCTACCAGCTGCATCCGACTGAAGAGGGCTCGGCCTTCATCCTGCGAGAGGGCGCGCGCGCATACGAGATCGTCATCGTCGAACCGGATTTTCGCGCACTCCCGGAAGGAACGGACGTGCTGCTGATGGTGCATCCGCCGGCGATGGATGAGTGGCAGAGCTATGTGATCGAGCAGTTCCTGCTCAACACCGGTGCGGCAATGATCGCGATCGACCCGGTGTCGCGCGCGGCGCTGGTACAGCAGGGCGCAGCGCCGGTGGCGTCTTCACTGGGACGGATTTCGCAGATGCTCGGCCTTGCGGAATCCCCTCAGGTCGTGGCGGACTCGACAGTGGCGTTGCCGGTGAATGTCGACATCGGCGGCGGGCGGAC
>JBMOGP010000327.1:0-3976 GCA_049318285.1 Hyphomonadaceae bacterium | reverse complement strand
CGGTATTAGACCCGCCTCCGGTGCTGTCAACGCGGCGGGACGCGACGCTTTGGCCCTGGGGAAAAAGGCCTTATTGATCGTGGGATGCGGGTAACCATCATCGAAACGGGACGGGCGCCGGGGCGGCTGAGCGAGGATTATCCGCGCTATCCCGACATGTTTGCGGAACTGCTGGGCGAGGCGGATGCGGGGCTGTCGTTCGAGGTGGTGCGGCTGCCTGACGGCGAGGCCTTGCCGGACCCGGCAGATTGCGAGGCCGTGGTGATCACGGGGTCGCCTGCAGGGGTTTATGACCGGACGCCATGGATGGACCCGTTGCGGGCTTTCGTGCGCGCGGCCTTTGGCGCGGAGACGCCCATGGTGGGTGTGTGTTTCGGGCACCAGATCATCGCCGATGCGATGGGCGGCGATGTCCGCAAGTCGGACAAGGGCTGGGGTGTGGGACGGCACACCTATGAGGTGCTGGAGCATCGGCCCTGGATGGCCGGGGCAGGCGCCAGCGTCTCGCTGGCCGTGAGCCATCAGGACCAGGTGATCACGCCGCCTGCGGGCGCGGTGACGCTGGCGCGGTCGGCGCACACGGACCATGCCATGCTTGTCTACCAAGCTGCGCCGGTGATGAGCGTGCAGGGGCACCCGGAGTTCGGCGATGAGTTTGTCGCGGCGCTGTATGCAGCGCGCCGGGGGCGCTTATCGGACGAGCAGGTGGATGGCGCCATCGCGTCGCTGGCCGAGCCGCATGACAACGAGATGATGGCGCGGTGGATGGCGGCATTCTTGCGGAGCGGCCGGCGCTCTTGAGCGGGGCGAGAGACTAGTTTGGCTTGAACAGTCGTGCCGAAGCGACCCAGCCTGCGGCCTGGTAGATACAGGCGAAGGCGAGGAGCGTGTCGAGCCACCAGCGGGTGCTCCAGGTGGGCCAGAGCGGGAGAAGGGTGGCGATGGCGATGAGCGCAGATGCGCCGTCGAGATAGCGGTCGCCGAAGAGATAGCCGAGGCCGGTGCGCTCGCGCAGCACGTCGCGGCGGGTGACGCGGAAGGCGCCGTCCTCAAGGCGCGGGGGCCCGAAGGTTTCCTGCAGCTTGTCGTAATCGAGAATGCCGGTGAGCTCGCGCAATTCATTGGCGGTCGCGCTGCCCTGGTCGACAGCCTCCCAGGATGCGCCCGAGCGCAGCCAGCGGATCACCACAGAGAACAGGATGGCGCACGCGGCAGCGAATTGGGGGAAGTCGGCGATGCTCATCGGGACTAGATAGGGATGATTACCCTCGTTTGGGAATGGCGGCCCAGTAGTCGAAATCGAGGATGACCTCGGTCAGGTATCTGCCTTCTGCGTCCCGGTAGGGAAATTCCGTGCAGGGCAGGTTCCGGGTTGCGACGAGGCGCAGGCGAAGGGCGCCGAGGCCATCGCCCAGGTCCGCCTTGTCGAGCACTTCTGACCAGGCGAACACGGTGTCGCCGGCGGCCAGCGGGTTGACGTGCGCGCCAGCGTTGATGGCGATGATTTCGGCGGCGTTGGCGAGGCCGTTGAACGCGATGGAACGCGCGAGGGAAATGGCGACGCCGCCATAGATGAGGCGGCGGCCCCGCGGCGTCTGGCTTTGTGCGAACTGGTTGAAGTGGACCTTCGCCGTGTTCTGGTAGAGGCGTGTTGCAATCTGGTGCTCGGCCTCTTCCACGGTGAAGGCGTCGACGTGGTCGATCTTCTCGCCGATCTCATAGTCCTCGAAGCCGAAGGGCGCTCCGGCGAGTGTGAAGTCATAGTCTTCCATCGCATAGCCGCGCCGTGGCAGTTCGCGCGGATCGACTGCGGAGGGGAGGTCGGGCGCCACGGTGACAGGCGCGGGCTTCGTGACATCTCCTTTGTTGACCATCACCCAGCGCACATAGCTGAGGACTTCCTGATCCTGCTGGTTGTAGCCGCGCGTGCGGACGTAGACGACACCGGTCTTGCCGTTGGAGTTTTCCTTCACGCCGATGACTTCGGAGACGGCGCGAAGCGTGTCGCCCGGATAGACGGGCGCGAGAAAGCGGCCGTCGGCATAGCCGAGGTTCGCAACTGCGTTCAGGGAGATGTCCGGCACGGTCTTGCCGAAGACGATGTGGAAGGCGAGCAGCGGATCGATCGGCGCGCCCTCAAGGCCGATGTCCTGCGCGAAGGTATCCGCCGAGTAGAGCGCGTAACGCGAGCCGGTGAGGCCCGTGTAGATGGCGGCGTCCGCTTCGGTGACGGTGCGGGGCGTCGCGTGCACCAGCTCATCGCCGACGACGAAATCCTCGAAGAAATTGCCGGTATCTGACTTGATGGTCATTGGGCGGCCTCTCTCTGGGTAATCGCTTCCGCCACCGCGACCGTGCGTCTGGCCTGAGCGAGGTGGAGGAGTTCGGTCATCTTGCCGTTCACCTTGAGGACGCCCTTGCCGCCATTGGCGGGGTCAGCGAAGGCGGCGATGACGTCGCGGGCTTGCGCAACGGCGTCGGCGGCTGGAGCGAAGATGGTATTGCAGGGGTCGACCTGCGAGGGATGGATCAGCGTCTTGCCGTCGAAGCCGAAAGCGCGGGCCTGTTTCGCTTCGGCGGCGAACCCTTCGGCGTTGGCGATATCGTTGTAGACGCCGTCGAAGACAAGAAGGTCGTAGGCGCGCGCAGCGGCGATGGTGAGGCTGTAGCAGGCTGCGAGGTTTTCGCGGCCGGGCATCGGCTCGGCGCGGAAATCCTTGATCAGGTCATTGGAGCCCATCACGAAGCCGGCGAGGCGCGTGGTTCTGGCGGCGGCTGCGATCTCCTTGATGTTCAGGATGGCGAGCGGCGTTTCGATCATCACCCAGAGCCGCGGCTCGGTGGCTCCGCCGGCTTCAGAGATCTGCTCGTCGAGCCAGCGGATGTCTTCTGCCGTCGCGACCTTGGGGGCGAGGATGGCGTCGGGTTTGGCCTGCACTGCGGCGCGCAGGTCTGCCTTGCCCCATTCCGTGTCCTGCCCGTTGATGCGGATGATCAGTTCGCGCGGGCCATAGCCGCCCGCCTTCACCACATTGCAGACGCGGTCGCGGGCTTCGACCTTGGCTTCGGGCGCGACGGCGTCCTCGAGATCGAGGATCAGCGAGTCAGCGGGCAGGGTCTTTGCTTTTTCCAGCGCGCGCTCATTGGCGCCGGGCATGTACAGAACCGAACGGCGGGGGCGGATGGCGGACATGGGTGGCCTCATCGCTGCAAGTCTGGGCTTCAGGTCGCGGTGGTCATGGAGGAGGCTGCCCACAAGATCAAGCTGGAGGAAAGCTGCGGGCCGGGTAATGTCGCCGCGCGCGCTCCTGATGCGCGAATGGACAGCCATGCCTCTCGTGCTCGTGATTTCATCCTTCGTCGCCGCCAGCCGGGTTGGCGGAGGCATAGCGCCCTACGTGCTGGGGCCGCTGAAGGTCGATCATGTCCATGTGCCGACCTGCCTGTTCGGGCGCCACCCGGGCTGGGGGCCGCCCGGCGGAGCGCCGGTGGAGGCCGATGTCATGGCGGGGATGCTGGAGGGCGTCGAGGCGAACGGGCTCTACTCGCTGGTCGATGCAGTCGTGACGGGGCATTTCTCGCGGCCTGAACAGGTCAAGGTGGCGGCGGACGCGATTGTACGGGTGCGGGCCGCGCCGCGCGGAAAGGCGCATGCATGCGCGCCGGAACGGCCGATCGTCATTGTCGATCCTGTGATGGGAGATGTGGCGCCAGGTCTCTACATCAAGCCTGAGACGGAGGCGGCGCTGCTGGCGGACCTTGTACCGCTGGCGGATGTACTTGCGCCGAACCTGTGGGAGTTTGCCCGTTTGACGGGGACGGATATGTCTGCCCTTCGGACGGCGGAGGATGTCGCGCGCGAAGCGCGCGGGCGGGGCGGGCGATGGCTGATCTCGTCCGTGCCCTCGCCACAGGGGATCGGCGTGCTGCATGTTGATGGCGATGCGGCGATGCTGGCCGAGACGGCGAAGGTTGC
>JBMOGP010000326.1:0-3980 GCA_049318285.1 Hyphomonadaceae bacterium | reverse complement strand
TTTCGCTGAGCGTCGAGGGGCCGGGGGCCAGGCAGCTCAAGCACGCGCCGAACAATCTTGCGCTCGCGGCGGCGATGGCGTTGCGCGATGCGTGCGATCGCACGGGGCTGGGCGCGGGGCTGACCCTGCACAAGGTGCTGCCGATTGCCGGCGGCGTCGGCGGGGGGTCATCCGATGCGGCGGCGACGCTGCTTGTGCTCAACGAGATGTGGGGCGTGGAGTTTGGCGAGGCGGCGCTGGAGCGAATCGCCGTGCAGCTGGGCTCCGATGTGCCGGCTTGCGTGCGGCAGCGGCCGCTCGTGATGCGCGGGACAGGGGAGCGGCTGATCGATGTCGCGGCGCCGGACCTTCCGGCTATTCTTGTCAATCCGGGCATCATGCTGGAGACGCGCAAGGTGTTCGACCGGTTTGACCGGTTGGGTGCGAACCGGACGTTTCGTGAGATGGAGCCGCCATGGGGCAAGGGGCCGCAGGAGCTTGCCGCCGGGCTGAGGGAGTTTCGCAATGACCTGGAGCCTGCAGCGCTCGCGCTATGTCCGGAGATTGGCCGCGCGCTGAAGCTCATGCAGGCGCAGCCGGGTTGTCTGCTCGCGCGCATGTCGGGCAGCGGGCCGACATGCTTTGCCCTGTTCGGCAGCGACGCCGAAGCAGCGGCGGCAGCCGCGGCGATCAGCAAGGCGAAACAGAAATACTGGGTGAAGGCGACGACCTTCCGCGGCGCGCCGCCGGTTCCTGTCGATGACTGAGCTTTGGCACATCCTGGCGGTGTTCGCCCTGGCGGCGGCGCCGTCGGCGTTGCTGTGCCGCGTGGTGATCACGCTGCGGATCGTCGATGCGCCGACCGAAGCGCGCAAGCTGCAGAAGGCGCCGGTGCCGACTGCTGGCGGCCTCGCCGTGGCGTTGTCGGCGGTGCTGGCGTTCGCGACGTATGCGGAGGTCTCGCGCTTCGGTTACGATCTCGGGCTGACCGTTGCAGGCGCTGGATCGCTCGCAGTGCTCGCGGTCGGCCTTGCCGACGACGTATTGAAGCTGCAGGCGATCGTGAAGCTGGCGCTGATCGCGGCGCTTGCTGTTGCAATGACGGCGCTCGGCCTGCGCGCGGAGATAATGGGGTTCTGGCCGGGGGCGTCGCTTGAGCTGCCGCTGCTGCTCGCAATAGCAGGGTCAGCATTCTGGCTGATCGTGGTGATCAACGCGGTGAACTTCATGGACGGCGCCAACGGGCTGTCGATGGGGATGGCATGCGTGGCGGCAATCGGGCTGGCGGTGTGCGGGGCGGTGACGGGCGCCTGGCACATCTCTCTTGCCGCGGCGGCCCTGGCGGGCGGGCTCGCAGGATTTCTCGTGTGGAATGTGCAGGGGCTGCTGTATGCCGGCGATGCGGGTGCGCTGTTCACGGGCGCGCTGCTGGGCGGGCTGGGGCTCGAGCTGGTGCGGCTGCGGCCGGACCTGCTGTTCGTGCCGGCGATCCTGTTGCTGCCATTCCTGTCGGACGTTTTGCTGACGCTGGCGTGGCGATCGAAGCACGGCAAGAAGCTGTGGGTTGCTCACCTTGATCACAGCTACCAGATCGCGCTGAAGACTGGCCTGAAGCATTCGCAGATCGCGGGCGTGCATGCGGTGTGGGCGCTGAATGCGGCCGTGGTGGCCATAGGCGCCAGCATGCTGGGCGGTTATGCGCCGGTGGTCGCGTTCATCGCGCTGCTGGCCATCTCGACATGGGTGCACTGGCGCATCCGCCGCGCGGGCGTCGCGAACGGGCTGGTTGGCGCGGACGTGCTGTAGCGGTCAGAACGCCCGGTTCAAGGACTGATCCGCGAGTTCCGCGAGTTCGTCGTGGCAGGGGCCGCGGGCGGCGCGGGCAAGGGCGGCGCGGGCGGCGGCGGATTCGATGCGCGCGGTTTCGAGCGTGCGTTCGGCGGCGCCTGTGGCGCGGATCAGATGAATGGCGTGCGCGAGGTCGCTGTCGCGCTGGTCGCGCTCGCCCATGACGCGGTCCCAGAATTCGCGGTCGGCAGCGCTGCCGGCTTCGCGCGCGTAGATGACGGGCAGGGTGATCTTGCCTTCCCGGAAATCGTCGCCGACAGCCTTGCCGATGACCGAGGTGAGGCCACCGTAATCAAGCAGGTCATCGACGATCTGGAAGGCGCGGCCGAGACGCCGGCCGTATTCGCCCATCGCGTCCGCTGCGTCGTCGTCGTCGGTGGCTGTGTAGGCGCCAGCGCGGGCGGCGGCTTCGAACAGGGCGGCGGTCTTGGCTTCGACGATGGCCATGTATTCCGGCAGGGCGAGATCCGGCTTGCCAATCGCGGCGAGCTGGCGGACTTCGCCCTCTGCGATGACGCAGGAGGCGCGGCTGAGGATGTCGAGGATACGCAGGTCGCGCGTCTCGGTCATAAGCGTGAAGGAGCGGGCGAAGAGGAAATCGCCGACAAGGATCGAGGCCGATGCGCCCCAGACATTCTTGGCGGCGGCCTTGCCGCGCCGCAGGTCGGAATCGTCGACCACATCGTCATGCAGCAGCGTGGCCGTGTGGATGAATTCGACCGCAGCAGCGAGCTTGCAAACGGCGTCGCCACCCTTGCCGCCCACGGCGCGCGCGGAGGCGAGGGTCAGGACCGGACGAAGGCGCTTTCCGCCGGCGGCGATCAGGTAACTCGACAGGTCGGGTATCGTCGTGACGGGGCTCGCCGCCCGCTCGGCCAGCAGGCGTTCAACATCAGCAAGTTCCAGCGCCAGCAGCACCATCAGCCGATCCATGGGGGTGGATGGCGACGTGGCTGGCAATGGGTCTTGCTTCTGGACCTCGGCGTGCAGGGCCAATGAGTATACCTTGCGCTTGCAACACGACTAAACGTCCGTTGCTGATATAGGATATTTCTCGCCTGAGAAGCCGGTCAACGAACAGGTTCCCGTCCCGCCAATGACGTGGCAAGTTGTCGCGAGAATGATTGAAGTCCTGCGCACAAACAATCCTGTACGGCTCGACTACGCCGTTGTCCTGCTCAAGCGCGCGGGATGCCATCCTTTTGTGGCTGACCGGTTCATTTCATCGGTGGAGGGGGGGATCTCCGCCTTCGAGCGCCGGATTCTCGTGCCAGATGAACATGAGCACCGCGCGAAGCAGGCGCTGGAAGAGCTCGACCGGCCGCTCGCGGACGAACCGGTTTTCGATCCTGATGATGAGCCCGCGTGAACAGTCCGGGTATAACGCATGACCGGTTTCTCGACGGCGCTGTAACGGTCGTGCA
The DNA here is from genome assembly GCA_049318285.1 of Hyphomonadaceae bacterium. Classification (GTDB taxonomy): domain Bacteria; phylum Pseudomonadota; class Alphaproteobacteria; order Caulobacterales; family Hyphomonadaceae; genus UBA7672. Next base: position 729 of record JBMOGP010000326.1, on the reverse strand, counting down.
GCCGGTGGAGGGATATCGCGCCGGGATGGACGCGGTGCTGCTGGCGGCGTCGCTGGCGGGGCGCGCGGGTGAGTCGATCGCGGAAGCAGGGTGTGGGGCGGGCGCGGCCCTGTTGTGCGCAGCGCACAGGCTGGCCGCCTGTTCGCTGACGGGGTTCGAGCGGGAGCCGGGTGCACTGGCGCTGGCGCAGCTGGGGATTGCCGCGAACGGGCTGGAACAGAGCGTGACGCTCGTTGCGCACGATGTGGGTGAACGGCCGGCAAAGCTCGAAAACCAGTTCGACCAGAGCTTCAGCAACCCACCTTTCTTCGAGCCGGGGGCCGTGCGCCCGCCATCGCCGGGCAGGCAGGCCGCCTATCTGGCGGAAACGCCGCTAAAGGCCTGGATCCTGTTCCTTCACCATATCACCCGGCCGGGCGGTCGGATCACCATCATCCACCGGGCGGCGGTGCTGGGCGATCTCCTGGAGCTGCTGGGAACGCGGACAGGCGAAATCGAGATCCTGCCGGTGCGGCCGGCGCCGGGTGTAGCCGCAGGCAGGGTGCTGGTCCGAGCGCGCAAGGGGCTGCGCCGGGGGCCTGTCACCCTATATGATGGTCTGACACTACATGACGTAGCGGGCGGACCTGGCACGTCACGCGCGGCAGATGCGCTGCGCGGCGGCGCGCTGGAGTGGAAGTGAAGGGAATACGGTCTTGGGCGGCGTGATCCTGTTGTTCATCCTGGTGG
>JBMOGP010000325.1:0-3991 GCA_049318285.1 Hyphomonadaceae bacterium | reverse complement strand
TACGCTGAAGGCAGCTACGCGCTCGCCCTGCCGCATGAGATCTTCGTGGAAGACCTGCGGCCCGAATACAAGGCGCTGTTCGGCGGGAAGCTTGCTGGGGAGCCGTAGGCAGATCGCGTTCGCAATCCGAACGCCTTCAACGCCGCGCCCTGAAGAAACCCTTCAGCAGCGCCGACGACTCCTCCGCCATCAGCCCGGCCGTCACGATCGGACGCGAGTGGCAGGTTGGCTGCTCGAAAAAGCGCGGACCATGCGCGACGGCGCCGCCCTTCTCATCCGCCGCGCCGTAGACGACCCGGCCGATCCGCGCATGGCTGATCGCTCCAGCGCACATCGCGCACGGCTCCAGCGTCACGTAGAGCGTCAGCCCTGTCAGCCGATAGTTGCCGAGCTTCTGCGCCGCCGCGCGCATTGCCAGCACCTCGGCATGCGCCGTCGGATCGCGCAGGGAGATCGGCTGGTTGTGCGCCTCTGCGACGACATCACCCGTCGCCGGATCGACCACCACAGCTCCGATAGGCGCCTCGCCGGCGTCGGCTGCTGACTGCGCCAGCGTCATCGCGCGGTGCATCATCTCAAGGTCGAACGCATCGTACATGCCGCCCCATAGCATTTCGCGGGAGGGATGCTAGACGCTGCCCCGATGCGCATCATCGCCGGCACGCTCAAGGGTCGCGCCATCCGCACGCCGGAGGGCCGCAACACGCGCCCCACCTCGGACAGGGCGCGTGAATCCCTGTTCAACGTCCTCGCCCACGCGGCCTGGGCGCCGGGGCTTGAAGGGGTACGCGCCATTGACGCTTTCGCCGGGTCAGGGGCGCTCGGCTTCGAAGCCATCTCGCGCGGCGCCGCTTTCTGTCTTTTTGTGGAGACCGATGCGTCCGCCCGCGGTTGCATCCGCGACAACGTCGAGGCTTTCCAACTCTTCGGCAACACACGCATCCACCGCCGCTCGGCCACAGACCTGGGCCTCAAACCCGCAGGCCTCGGCGCGCCATTCGATCTTGTCTTCATGGACCCGCCCTACGCTCAGGGCCTGGTTCCGCTCGCGCTTGAACAGCTGCTAAGCGGACAGTGGCTGTCGCACGAGGCATTGGTTGTCGCAGAAACCGGGACAGACGAAGGGACGCTGGACGCGCCTGGCTGGTCCATCCTCGACGAACGCACCTATGGCGCGGCGCGCGTCTACTTCCTCCGCAGAGGCTGACCTCGGGGCAGCGGCGCGAATGGCGACAACACGAAGGCCAGCAACAGGCCCAGCACCAGCACGTCTGTCGACGCCGATCCCATCATCGTGCCGAAGTCCATGACAAACAGGGAGATCGGCGGCGTCAAGCCTGCGACCCCGATCAGCAGCATCGCGCCGATATTGTTCATCAGGTGGAAGCCCATCGCCGCCGCCAGCCCACCCGTGCGCCAGACGAGCGCCGTCATCACCAGGCCTAGCAGCGTTGCCACGGCCACATAGTACACCGTGAACTGTGCATCCCCGCCGCCGTTCGCCGTATGCGCCAGCCCGAACGCCAGTGATGGCAGAAGGCCCCACACCAGCGGATTCGGGATCCGCGCAGCAAGTTGCTGCGTCAGATAACCGCGGAAGAACAGCTCCTCGCCCGCCGTCTGGAAGAGGATCAGTAAAAGGAGCGGCGCAAACGCGATCAGCCAATGCTCTATCGGCAGGCTCGAACGCGAGGGCGGTGGGCCCGACAGCCATGTCGACCCGAGGCTCAGCGCCAGATATCCAGCGGCCAACGCCATACCGACAAGAAAGTAGTCGAGCGTTATTCTCCTATCGTGAGCGAGCACCGTCGACAGCCCGCGCTTGTGTAGCAGCTTGGCGACCAGCCAGACGCCAAGCCACAGGCCCCAGAACGTCGCCAACAAGACTCCCATTGCCATGACGGCATCGTGATAGGTCAGGCTAGCTCCGCCCTGACCCATGGCCGCGCCCAACGCATCAGGGTTGACGAGACCTCCCCCGATCGCGACGAGGCCAAATGCCATCGTCCACGCCAGCCAAACCACGACCACGAGCATGCTGCCAATAGCGGTCCGCCACAGCTGCGCACGCGGACGCGCGAGATCGACCCATCGCTGGAAGGGGTGCTCCATGTCTTTCGCCTCAGGGTTTCAGGATGGTGGCGCCGATCGTATTGCGTCCTTCTAACGCGCGGTGCGCCTCCGCCGCATCCTTCAACGCAAAGCGCTGGCGAACGTCCGCCTTCACCGCACGTGACCGCATCGCGCCCCACAAGGCCGCAGCGCCACGTTCAAGATCGGAGCGATGATGAGTGAAGTGGAACAGCCCCGGCCGCGTCATGATGAGCGAGCCGCCCTGGTTGAGCCGCGCCGGCGCAATTGGATCGGCCGGTCCCGACGCATTGCCATAGGTGATGAACCAGCCGCGCGGCGCCAGCGACTTCAGGCTGGCTTCGGCAGACGTCTTGCCGACGCTGTCATAGACAACCGGCACGCCCTTCCCACCGTTGAGCTGCTTCACGCGCGTCGCGACGTCTTCACTGTCAAGGATCGTCTCCCAGCAGCCATATGCCTTCGCCAGTTCCGCCTTCTCCGGCGTCGACACCACACCGATGACGCGCGCGCCCTGGGCATTGGCCCACGGCACGAGGATCGATCCAACGCCGCCAGCCGCCGCCCACACAACAATCGTTTCGCCGGGCTGGATGCGGCGGATCTCGAAGGTGAGCATCCACACCGTCAGCCCCTTCAGGAACACCGCGGCTGCATCCTCGTCGCTCACCGCGTCGGGTATGAGCACCATCTTTTCCGCCGGCGCATTGCGGTGCGACGCGTAGGATCCGGGGAGGCCGTTGTAGACGACCCGGTCCCCCACCTTCAGCCCCTGTACGCCCTCGCCCACCGCTTCGATAACGCCCGCCGCTTCGACGCCCAGGATCGCCGGCGTCGGCCCCGGATAAAGTCCGGTGCGCGTGTACACATCGATAAAATTGAGCCCGATGGCGGTCTGCCGGAGCTGCACCTGGCCCACATCCGGCGGCCCCAGGTCGATCGTTTCAAACTTCATCTGTTCTGGCCCGCCATGGCTGTGGATGCGGATGATGTCGGCTGTAGAGGATGTGGCCATGGGTTGTCCGTGGGGTTGCAGTGAGGCTTCGGACTCATGTCTAACCCGTCCTGAGCCGAGACACGAGCATGGACCTGGTTGAGATTATCTGTGGCATCGACGAAGCCGGGCGCGGCCCCCTCGCCGGCCCCGTCGTTGCGGCCGCCGTCGTGCTCGACAAGAAGCGTCGCATCAACGGTCTCAATGACTCAAAGCAGCTGACCGAGGGACGCCGCGATATCCTCACAGCCCGCATCAAGGAGCGCGCCATCGCCTGGGGAGTCGGCGTCGCAACCGTCGAGGAAATCGACACCGTCAACATTCGGCAGGCCAATTTCCTCGCCATGCGCCGCGCTTTCGATCAGCTGGGGATGACGCCGACCCATGTACTGGTAGACGGCAACGACCCGCCACCTATCCCCTGCAAGATCACCTGCATCGTCGGCGGCGATGCGCTGGAGCCTGCCATCTCTGCCGCCTCTATTCTTGCCAAGACGACGCGCGACGCGATGATGATCGACCTCTGCGTGCGCTATCCCGGTTACGGCTTCTCGCAGCACAAGGGCTATGGCTCTGCCGCGCATCTGGAGGCGCTCAGGCGTCTTGGGCCATGCCCTGTCCATCGCCGCAGCTTCCGTCCGGTGCGCGAGGCGCTCGGGATCATGGATAAGGTGATCGTCGCGCGAGAGTTGCCGCCACCGGGTAGAGTGGCGGACTAACGCCGCCCGAACAGCTTCTCGATATCGGCCAGCTTCAGCTCGACGTAAGTCGGCCGGCCATGATTGCACTGGCCCGAGTGCGGCGTGACTTCCATCTGCCTCAGCAGCGCATTCATTTCCTCGGCCGTGAGCCTGCGCCCCGCCCGCACCGAGCCGCGGCAGGCCATGTTGCCCATGACCTCTTCCA
>JBMOGP010000324.1:0-3992 GCA_049318285.1 Hyphomonadaceae bacterium | reverse complement strand
ATTAAAGCGCCTTCAAGCCCGCCCAATAAGACAGTTTCCCCCGTCGCGCGATTGTATTTCTGCATGACGAAGGCGTGACTTTCTCTGCCGAAGACTTGTCGCTGGCCAAGTACTGTAACCGACATTACTTGCCATGTCGGTTTCTGGTGGTGTCTGGCGGCCTTCCTGCAGCCCTTCCTGCATGCTGGAGGCCTCATTCACCATGGTTCGCGACGTTGACCGCGAAAGGGAACGGCCAGCATCGACGCAATCCGTCAGCTTTGTGATCGCCGCGTGGCGCGCCGCCGCGACGATCGGGCGCGCTGGCGCAGCCGGAAGCCGCCGAAGTGATGGTGTTTGACGACGCATCGGCCGACGGCGGCAGCACGCTCGGCGAGGCGCGCGCGGCCGACCACGGTTCCGGGCGTTTGAAAGTCTTGGCCCTTGACCGGAACACCGGCCACGCGGCCGCGCGGAATGCCGCGATCGCCGCCAGCCGCGCGTCCTGGATCTGCGTGCTGGGTTCCGACGACTTCATGCAGCCGGGAAGGCTCGGGAAACGGCTTGAGCTTACCGGAGCCGGCCAAGATCTCATCGCTGACGACCTGCTGCAGACGCCCGAAGGCGAGCCGCTGACCGCGGCCAAGCTTCTCTGGTTCCGCAAACAGCCTGCCGCTTTCGACGTTTCATTAGGCGCCTTTGTCGAGAGCAATGTCACGAAGGCTTCGCGCATGCGCCGCGAGATGGGTTTCCGACGCCGCTGATGCGCAGCGAGTTCCTCGAGAGGCATATGGCCTTGGCCATGATGAGGCCATGCGTCTGGGTGAGGACGACGACCTCTATGCCCGCGCGCTCAGCCTTGGGGGGCAGGATGCGGCTTGTACCGTGGGCCGGCTTTGTCAGGGCGATGCCGGGGAACTCCCTGTCGCTCAATCATGGCCGCAGGGAACTGGCCGCGCTCGAAGCCAGCGACGACCGCCTGCTGGCGTCTGGGCGGCTTTCGCTGCACGATGTCGAGACGGTGAAGCAGCATCGGTTCACCATAAGGTCGCGGCTTGCCTGGATCGACTTCATGGGGGCGTTGAAGGCCGCGAAGCTTCACGACGCCCTCGGCGTGCTGTTGAAGGACTTCCGGCAGACGCCCTATGTCGCTCGCGGGCTTGCGAGGATGGTTGCAGGACGCTTTGGCGGCACCCGGAAAGTCTGATAGCAGAGCGCCAAATCCGCCATCGTGAAGCGTCTCCGCCTATGCCCTCGCACATCGATACACCCAGTCTTGAAGCCCGCGTCCGCGCAGCGCTCGATGGCGTGAAGGACCCTGTCAGCGGCAAGGGTCTGGTTGCATCTGGCCGGGTGAGCGGATTGGTGGTGCGCCCGGACGGCAAGGTCGGCTTCGTGCTCGAAACGGCAGTTGGCGCGGCGGACGAGCCGCTGCGCAAAGCCGCCGAAGCAGCCGCAACGCGCGCGCCCGGCGTTAGCGCTGTCACCGCAGTGCTGACGGCAGAAGCAACAACCGGCGCGCGCAGCGTGCCCGCAGCGCCAGCTTCGCGGCCTGTCCCTGCCCTGCCGCCCGGACAAGCGCCGATCGTGCGCCCTGCCCGTGGAATCATCGCCGTCGCATCGGCCAAGGGCGGCGTCGGCAAATCGACGGTTGCCATCAACCTCGCGGTCGCCGCGGCGCGCAGCGGCCTTCGCGTCGGCCTGCTCGACGCCGATATCTTCGGGCCGTCGCTACCAACCATGCTGGGCACGGTCGGCGTCAAGCCCGACGTGAAAGGCAAGCGCATGCAGCCGGTGATGGCGCATGGCCTTGCCACCATGTCGATAGGCTATCTGGTCGATCCCGACCAGGCCGTTGTCTGGCGGGGTCCGATGGTGATGTCGGCGGTCAGCCAGCTGATCACCGACACCGACTGGGGCGATCTCGACCTGCTCTTCATCGACACGCCGCCGGGTACGGGCGAGGTGCAGCTGACCCTGGTGCAGAAGCTGCCACTCGATGGCGCGGTGATCGTCTCGACGCCGCAGGAAGTGGCGCTGGCCGATGTGCGGCGCGGCGTCGCCATGTTCCGCAAGACAGCGGTGCCGGTGCTGGGCGTGATCGAGAACATGGCGTGGTTCGAACAGCAGGACGGATCGCGCGCCTACATCTTCGGACAGGGCGGGGCCGAGCGCACGGCCGCCGAACTCGGCGTGCCTTTCCTCGGCGCCCTGCCCATCCTGCCTGCCCTTCGCGAAGGGGGCGATGCGGGCGTGCCTGCGGCGACGGGCGCATCAAGCGCATCCGAAGCATTCCGCCTGCTGGCAGATGCCGTGAACGAAGCGCTCGGCGCTGCGCCGAACAAGCCGGCGCCCAAGATCATTTTCGAGTAGGCGTGCGTTTGCGGGCCTTGGCCTTGGTACCGGACTTGCTCGCTTTCACCATGCCCTCGGGCGCAAGCTTGACCCACAGAGGCGCATGGTCGCTGGGCTTCGGGCCCCTGCGCACCCATAGATCGACACCTGCCGATGCAAGCCGCGGCGCGACCGGGGGGCTCAGCAGGAGATGGTCGATCCGCAGCCCCGTATTGCACTCCCAGCGGTGGCGGAAGCAGTCGCAGAACGGATAGACCCTCTTGTGCGGATTGAGTTCGCGAACCGGGTCCGTCCAGACGTGTTTCAACAGCTTGCGACAGGCGGCGCGGCTCTCCGGCTGGAGCCGCGCATCTTCGTCATAGGCAGTCATCTGATAAATGTCGGCGTCTGGAGGGACCACGTTAAAATCGCCCAGCAGCACAACAGGCGCGCTGGATTTCTTGAGCGTGCGCACGTGCGCGATCAGCCTGTCGAACCAGGCCAGCTTGCAGGCGAAGCGAACGCCGTCGACGGCGGCCTCGATATAGCGGCTAGCCTTGTCATCGCAATCGCCGGGCAACGCCTCGAGGATCAGCACCGGCTCGGCCTTCCGCACCAGCAGCGTCACGCCATTGCAGGCGCGCTTGCCGGCCCACACGACGCCATAGCCCACCTTGCGAAGCTATGCCTCGGGGAACAGGTCGGTGGGACATTCAGTTCCTGCGGGGCGAGCACATCAGGCTTTGCCTTCGCCGGCCATTGCAGCAGCAGCGGCAACCGCCCGCGAACGCTATTTATGTTCCAGCTTGCGATCTACACATAAGCGATCGTGTTCGCGCGCACGCCGATCAAAGGACCTGGCAGGCCTCCTCGAACGAAAGACGCGGAAGGCGCGGAAAAAGGCTCTCCGTCTTTCCATGGCCGATGTTGCAGATGAAGTTGGCGCGCCACGTTGTGCCGGCGAAGAATTCGTCGTTGACGCCCTGATCCTTGAACCCGGACATCGGCCCGCAATCGAGGCCGAGCGAGCGCGCTGCAAACATCAGGTAGGCCGCCTGCAGCGATCCGTTGCGCAGGGCGTTCTCCTGCGCCAGCTGCGGATTGCCCGAGAACCACGCGCCGGATTCGGGCTTGTGCGGAAACAGGAAGGGCGTGCGCTCCCAGAAGTTGACATCGTAAGCCATGATCACATTGACCGGCGCAGCCAGCGTCCTGGGCCGATTGCTGCTCGACATGTGGGGGGCAAGCCGCGCCTTGGCCTGCTCACTGACAAGGAAGACGAAGCGCGCATGCTCGACGAAGTAGCGAGCGTGCCGGGTACGTCCGGCGTGCTGCTGACGTTCGATGATTTCGTCGAAGGCGTCGAGAATTTCGGCCGCCACATCCAGCCCAGGATGGCGTGCCGGCGCCACGTCGTCTCACACTGATCGGCTGGCGCCGTTAACCTGTATGAACGCCGCTTGTCATGGGGAGCCACAACTAAATTGCCGTGCGAGCGGATGAATCTCCTTGCGCTCTGCCGCGTCTGACTTAACGTTTTGTTTACGACCAAAGCCGAGGCGGCGCAGCGTCAAAGCGCGACATGGCTGGGAGTGGGAGGCGAGCCCGGGGACTGCAAACCCTGACGGGCATAGACGGGAGTAGCGTATGGGCCACACGGTTCGGCTGCGCGGCGCCTT
>JBMOGP010000323.1:0-3999 GCA_049318285.1 Hyphomonadaceae bacterium | reverse complement strand
AGGGCATGTCCGAAGCACGCCCCGAAACCCGCCTCCAGATCCGGATCATCCCGGTTACGCCGCTGCAGCAGAACTGCTCGCTGATCTGGGATATCGCGACAAAGCACGCTGTCCTGGTGGATCCCGGCGGCGATGCCGACACGCTGATGGGCGCGCTCGACCATTTCGGCCTGACGCTGAAGGAGATGTGGCTGACGCACGGCCATCTCGACCACGCCGGCGCCGCCGCTGAAATCCGCGAGCGCACCGGCGTTCCCGTGATCGGCCCGCACAAGGATGACCAGTTCTGGCTCGACCAGGTCGAGAGCTCGGCCCAGCGCTATGGCCTCACGGGGCTCAAGAACGTCACCCCGGATCGCTATCTTGAAGACGGCGATGTGCTCGAACTCGAAGGCGTCAAGTTCGATGTCTCGCACACGCCCGGCCATACGCCGGGCCATGTGGTGATCCACAACCGGGCCGCGCACATCGCCTTCGTCGGCGACGTACTTTTCCAGGGGTCGATCGGCCGCACGGATTTTCCGCGCGGCAATCACCAGCAACTGATCGATTCGATCACGGAAAAGCTGTGGCCGCTGGGCGACGACATGACCTTCGTGCCGGGCCACGGCCCCACCAGCACATTCGGCCAGGAGCGCCGCTCCAACCCGTTCGTCGCCGACAGGCTCACAGGCTATGCCGGCGCCGAGAAGAAGGACGCCGACACGTTCGACCAGAAGACAGCGAAGCGGTATACCTAAGGCGACTGCTTCGCCGCCGCATCCTCTGCTCGAGCGCCGCCGAGAATTCCGATGAGGCCGTGATTGCCTTCGTGGCAGGCGTATTCGTAGACGGCGCCATCGACTGAGGCGAATTCATACTCGCCGCCCCACGGCTCGACCCAGGTCGCCTGATCCTCGACATGGAAGGCATAGTGAAGCCGGTCTTCCGCGACGCGCGTGAAGCGCTCGGTGACCCTCATGTCTGGCCCACCGCCGCGCACATTCTGGCGCGGGTGGAAGCCGACCGTTTCGACCACCAGGGTATCGCCATCCCATGAGGCTATCGAGTCACCCATCCACGGGCGAATGCCGTCGGAGCGATGCTTGCCGCCGATCGGGATGATGCGGATGTCGTGCACCATCTCGACCCAGATGGCGAAATGGTCAGCCGTCTGCACGAACTGATAGGTGTTGTTGTAGAGCTGGTCGGTCATCACCGGGCCGGAGGAGACGCCGAAACTCATGATGCAGCGTTCGCCCAGCGAGCGATCTTCGGGATTATCGGCTTCGCCGCGCGTGGTGTCGGCTTCGCTTGTCTGGACGATGCGGGCGCGGCCGGCGTCGGCGCTGGCGACGCGTGCGGGGATGCGGCCATTGCCGGGATAGGTTATGAGCGACGTGCGGCCTTGCCGGTTGACGCGCATCACCCAGTCGCCAGGATCGGTCCAGCCGGCATTGTAGCCGCAATTGACCCCGCGCGAGCCGCCCCGACATTCATCCAGCGTGTCGGGGCCGCGAGCGATCGTCGTCCAGTTTTCCTGCACCTCCCTGGCCGTCGGCGCATTGATGCGCGCGTTGCGGGTGAAGGTCTCGCCTTCGATCTTCTCCATCTCGGCATCGGAGTAGATCAACTGGTCGCCGAGCTCGCGGGCGCGTTCGAGAGTGGTCGAACTGGCGTTGGTCCAGACGCCGCCAAGGTCCGGCTTGCCGCTGGCGAGGCGGGGCGGCTCGTAGCCGGGCTGCACGACGGGCATCGCCATCTGTGCTGCTGCTCTGGGCGCGCCCGTTGTCCCAAGGAGCAAACAGGCAAGCAGAGCTCGCTGGAGATATCCGGTCATCTTCATGGAACGCCCTGCTCCGCGCGCCGCGCCGCATCTGTCTTCCGGAATGTTCCGGCGGCGGGCTTGTCTGGCAAGACAAATGTGGGGGATTTGTCGGCAATCCTGTCCCGAATCCGGCTGTGGAATCGCCCGATCACCGATATGCTCCGGGCGTGACCAAGTACGCCCTCTTCGAGACCGCGATCGGGTGGACGGGAATCGCCTGGGGCGACAACGGCTTGATCGGCGCGCATCTGCCCGAGCGGGACCAGACGGTTGCGCGGGCTTCCCTGCTACGCCGCTTTCCCGGCGTGGCGACAGCTGAGCCGCCACCAGACGTCGCCAGCGTCATGGACGGCATCCGCGCCCTGCTCCGCGGCGAGAAGCCGACGCTTCACGAAGCGCAACTCGATCTGGCTCGCGTTCCGCAGTTCAACGCACGAGTCTACACAATCACCCGACAGATCCCGCCCGGCGAGACGATGACCTACGGAGCTATCGCGCTGAAGATCGGCGACCGCCATCTGGCCCAGGCGATCGGCGGCGTCCTCGGCCGCAATCCGTGGCCGATCATAGTCCCCTGCCATCGCGTCACAGCGGCGGGTGGAAAACTCGGCGGCTTCACGGCACGGGGCGGAACACGGACCAAGCTGAAACTGCTTGCGATCGAAGGCGCTCCGGCAGGCGCCCAGCCCGACCTGTTCGGTTCCGACTGACCAACACGTCGCCGCTTGTCGCGGTGGTAATTCGCGATGCCGAAAACACCCCGGCGCCTGTGCAAAAGCCCCTATAAACAGAGAGCTCGCCGCCAGTTCGCGCAGCCGGCTGAACGAGGGTTGCGCGGGGGGCTCCCCCCCGATAAACCCACCGCCAATTTGCCCTCAACCAGCCTCGTCAGGTGACATGCCCAAGCGCACAGACATCAAGTCGATCCTGGTCATCGGCGCCGGCCCCATCGTCATTGGCCAGGCTTGCGAATTCGACTATTCCGGCGTGCAGGCGATCAAGGCGCTGAAGTCGGAAGGTTACCGCGTCATCCTGGTCAATTCGAACCCCGCCACGATCATGACGGATCCGGAACTGGCGGATGCAACCTATATCGAGCCGATCACGCCCGAGATGGTCGCCACGATCATCGCAAAGGAAAGGCCCGACGCGCTGCTGCCGACGATGGGCGGCCAGACTGCGCTCAACTGTGCGCTGAAGCTCGAACAGATGGGCGTGCTTGCGAAGTATGGCGTCGAGATGATCGGCGCCAGGGCCGAAGCCATCGAAAAAGCGGAAGACCGCAAGAAGTTCCGTGAAGCTATGGACCGCATCGGTCTCGAAAGCCCGCGCTCCGCCATCGTCGCATCGCCTGAACTCTCCAACGTCGACGGCAAGGTCACCTACGACCTCAAGGCCGGCTTCGTCGACGCGATGAAGCAGATGGAGATCGTCGGCCTGCCCTGCATCGTGCGCCCGGCGTTCACCCTTGGCGGTCTCGGCGGCGGCATCGCCTACAACCGCCAGGAGTTCGAAGACATCGTAACCCGCGGCCTGCAGATGTCGCCGGTCAGCCAGGTGCTGATCGACGAGAGCCTGCTGGGCTGGAAGGAATTCGAGATGGAGGTCGTCCGCGACAAGGCGGACAACTGCATCATCATCTGCTCGATCGAGAATGTCGATCCGATGGGCGTCCACACGGGCGATTCGATCACGGTCGCGCCTGCCCTCACCCTCACCGACCGCGAATACCAGGTCATGCGCAACGCCTCGATCGCCGTGCTGCGCGAGATCGGCGTCGAGACCGGCGGATCAAATGTGCAGTTCGCCGTGAACCCCGACAACGGCCGCCTTGTGGTCATCGAGATGAACCCGCGCGTGTCGCGCTCTTCGGCGCTGGCCTCGAAAGCCACCGGCTTCCCGATCGCGAAAGTCGCAGCCAAGCTGGCCGTTGGCTATACGCTCGACGAGCTCACCAACGACATCACCGGCGTCACCCCGGCCTCGTTCGAGCCGACCATCGACTATGTCGTCGTGAAGATCCCGCGCTTTGCGTTCGAGAAGTACAAGAGCACGGACCCGGCGCTGAACTACCAGATCCAGACACTGACGACGCAGATGAAATCAGTGGGCGAGGCGATGGCCATCGGCCGCACCTTCCATGAAGCGCTGCAGAAGGCGCTCCGTTCGCTCGAAACGGGCATTTCTGGCTT
>JBMOGP010000322.1:0-4000 GCA_049318285.1 Hyphomonadaceae bacterium | reverse complement strand
AGGCGTGCGCGCGGAATGCAAGGTCGGCAGCGTTTGCTACTCCGCTGAAGGACAGAATTAGCACGACGAGCATCAGGAAGCCGACCGCAAATGTGCTTACGTCGATCCGCTCGCGGGAAAATGCTGCCGCCATGAACTGCCCTCTCAAGCGGAGCGCTTTCCGGTCTGGAAGCGCGACGCGCGGGCTTTGACACGCTCGCATTCCGCATCGCTTGATCCATCGCAAAGGGAAGACGATGCGGCGGACTACAAAGGCTGCACGGTCGCTCCGTTCCCAAATCCGACGCGACCGCGAGGTGGAGACGTTCGTGAAGCGATTGGTCGTATTCCTGTCCGGCTTGGCGACCACGATCACGGGCGTCTTCATTCGTTCCTGCGAGAGCGGCGTGGAGATGACACTCGGCAGCGCATGGTGTGGCAAAGCGCCGCCAGGAGTGGCGCTACTCGGGGGGCACGCGCACTGCGCGGGCTGTGCGATCGCCCTCGCGGGACTGGCCATGATGGGACTGGCGGCAGCTAGCCGGATCACCGCGCGTGGTCTGAAGAACGCTGGTGCGAGGGCGGATCAATGAGCGACCTTACCTATCGCGCTCGCAGCGAGAAGGACGTGTGGGACTACCTGCCAGAATTCGCGTCCGAACAGCTGCCGCGATACACCAGCTATCCGCCTGCCAACCGGTTCTCCGCGAACGTAGATGCCGCAGTCGCCAGCTCCGCGCGTGCCCGCTTGCCCGCCGACGCGGCTATTTCGCTCTACCTTCACATCCCCTTCTGCCAGAAGCTCTGCTGGTATTGCGGCTGCCATACATCCGTTCCAACGATCGCAGATCCGGTCGACACTTATATCCACGCGCTCAAGGCGGAGATCGCCCTCGTCGCATCTGATGTGCCGTCCAGTGCTCGTGTCACCAGGATACATTTTGGCGGCAGGTCGCCGGACATGCTGTCGCCGCAGCAGGTGGATGACCTGTTCGCTGCGATCCGCACGCGTTTCGACCTCTCGCCCCTCGCAGACATCGCCGTCGAGCTTGATCCGCGCGGGATTTCGGCAGGGTTGGTCCACGCGTTTGTGAATGCCGGCCTCACCCGTGCCAGCCTCGGTGTTCAGGTGCTGAATACCGAAGTACAGAGGCGCATCAATCGTATCCAACCGAAAGCGGTGATCGAGGAAGCGATAAAGATGCTGCGCGGCATGGGTGTCGAAAGCATCAACATCGACATGATGTACGGCCTTCCGGGGCAGACCATCGCAGACGTCGTGGAGACCGGACTTTTTGCTGCGACGCAGGACGCCGATAGAATCGCCGTCTTCGGGTACGCGCACGTCCCGTGGATGAAGAGGCACCAGAAGGCATTCCGCACCGACGATCTGCCTTCAGGGGAGACGCGCTTCCGGCAGGCTGAGGCGGCGGCCCGTACGCTGACATCCGCGGGCTACATGCCGATCGGTTTTGATCATTTTGCGGCACCGGGGGACGCGTTGTCGACGGCAGAACAAAATGGCCGACTTCACCGGAGTTTCCAGGGGTACACAGACGATGCGAGCGACGCCCTCATCGGCCTTGGCGCTTCGGCGATCTCCTCCCTGCCCGATCTCTTCTACCAGAACACGACTGACACCGAGGCCTATCGCGCAAGCCTTGGCGAAGGGAAGTCGCCGGTCGTCCGTGGCCTGAAGCCAACGCGGGAGGAGTTATCGATCGGCCGGCTGATCGAGGGCGTGCTTTGCAATTTCGAGGTCAATCTCGATGCTGACACCAAGAACGTCGTTTATCCGAAACTGGCGCCGCTGATGCGGGCCGGGCTTGTTGGCCTGCACGGGAACACCCTCACCGTGTCGGCGCGCGGCAAGCCCTACACCCGCAATATTGCCGCCTGTCTTGATCCCGGTTTCACCGCGAATCCACGCGTCCATAGTCTGGCGATCTGAGCCAGGCCAGGCTCGACCTGGCCCTGCGACAAATGCGCTGAAACATTGGCAGGCCGGGCCAACTCGGACCTTCGCAGTCCAGGTGTCACGTTTCGTCACAAAGCCAGACACACTTCGGCAAACGGCTGCAAGTTTGGCGAGACACGGTTCACGCATTGGAACCGGACAAGGACAATCTCAATGTGCATCGCTGGCGGTAGAATTGCTTCCCTCACAAAGGCATCCTTCGGGAAAGCCGAAGACTACAGACCTGGCCAATTGAAGCAGGTCGGAGCGCACGAGCACCTGTTCTTCGAAGGCGATGACCGGTCAGGTCTCTACGTCGTCGAAAGCGGATGGGTGAAGCTGTATCGCACGCTGATCGACGGTCAGCGTCAGGTCGTCGGCTTCGCCAATGCGGGCTCGATCCTCGGCCTTGAGAGCGACGACACGTACGTCAATGGCTGCGAGACGATCACAGCCGTCACGGTACGCGCCATACCCGGTGGATCGCTGAAGGATATCTGCCAGCGCGACGCGCTGCTCGCCGAGCAGCTGCTTCGTCAGGTCGGACGTCAGCTTGGGGCTGCGCAAGCCCAGCTTGCGGCGATCGGCGCGCAGTCCGCCGAGCAGAAGCTGGCGAGCTTCCTGCTGTCTGTCGCCGATCTTTGTGACGCGACGCACGGCGGTGACTTCGACCTTCCCATGCGCCGGGGAGACATGGCCGAGTTCCTCGGTTTGCGGCTTGAGACCGTCTCACGCAAGATGACGGAATTCCAGCGTCGCGGCTGGATCGAGATGACCTCGCTCTACCACTGCCGCATTGCGCGCCGTCACATGCTTCAGGAACTCGCCGAGGGTGGCGAATGCAATGAAGCGGCGTTGACGACAATCCCACCGCGCGCCCGTCCCATCCCATCGGGGGTCGCGGCGTAGAGCGGCGTTGCCCTGCGCGTACGCCAACTTTGGGCGAGCGCGCAGGCATCGAGGCGAGCCTCGACGGTTGCGTCAGGCGTAGGCGTGTCGCAATCCTCAAGCAGTCATGTTGGGTCGCGACGATACGCGCGTCCTTTACACTCAAGCCACATCTTCAAAATGAAGCTGGCCCCCCGGCCGATCTGACAACCTGCTCAAGAGCCGTTAGAGAGACGGGCTCCTAGCCGCCCGCTTCAAAAACCGCGCGGGCGATGGCGCGCGCGAGCGTGCTGGCCGCAAGCTCGCCGATGCGCGCCAGCATGAACGGACGATGCTCGCTGCGTTCGATCTGCGCGGTCGAGAGACAGAACACCACATCGCCATCGAAGGGCGCGAACGCTGGTCGTACGGCGCGCGCGACGCCCGCCATCGCCATCTTCGCTATCCGCTGCGCTTCCGCAGGCGCAAGCGCCACATTGGTCGCAACGCAACAAAGCGTGGTGTTGGAGCGCCCTGCCATCGGCGGCAGGGGACGGATGCCGGGATTGCTCTTGGCGCCGCCCCAGTCATCCGGATCGAGCGCATAGTCACCCGCGGGGCGTGCGCCGCCGAACTCGCCGGACTGTTCATAGGGCCATGCCCAGAATGCGTCCGACCCGGGCATCTTCACGGCGCCATGCGAATTAACCGCGGCAAGCGCCCCGACCACGACGCCGTCATGCGTCGCGATGCTCGCTGAGCCGAGGCCTCCGGGGCCTCCTCCCGCGCGCGCGCCGAAGCCAGCGCCTGCTCGGCCGAGGTCGAAAGCCTGCTTTGCGTTTGCTAGCGCCTGCATGCCCAGCGCGCGATAAGGCGGCGACACGCCCCACGCCTTGTCACCGGCATTGGCGAGATCATAGAGAATGGCTGCGGGTACGATGGGAGACGTGGGAATGGGGCTGTTGGGAAAGAGCGCGAAGCCCTGCCGCGCCGCCCCCAGCGCTGCGGTCACGCCATCGGCGGCTGCAAGGCCGTAGACCGATCCGCCCGAAAACACGATCGCATCTACGGCATCGACAAGCGTATCGGGCGCCAGCGCATCCGTTTCGCGCGTGCCAGGCCCTCCGCCGGCGACGACAACGGCTGTCACGGCGCGCGCCTCAGGGCGGATCACGGTGACGCCCGTACCCACGGATG
>JBMOGP010000321.1:0-4003 GCA_049318285.1 Hyphomonadaceae bacterium | reverse complement strand
ACCGATATCGTCATGAAGACCTATCGCCTCGGCGGAGGTTTTGGCCGTCGTCTCAACGGCGATTATGCCGTCGGCGCCGCACTGGCTGCGAAAGCCGTGGGCAAGCCGGTCAAGATGATCATGACGCGCGAGGACGATTCAAGGTTCGACAGCGTTCGCTCGCCCTCCGTGCAGAAACTTCGCATGGCATTCGACAAGGACGGCAATGTCACCGGCATGGAGCAGCATGTCGCGTGTGGCTGGCCAACAGAGGTGATGGCGCCGTTCTTCATGCCGAAGGGCGAGAAGGACGTACCCTTCGATCCCTTCGCGATTTCGGGAGCAAACCACTGGTATGCAGTCGGCGCGCACAAGGTGCGGGCGATATCGAATGACCTTGCGAACCAGACCTTCCGCCCCGGATGGCTGCGCTCTGTCGGTCCGGGTTTCACCAACTGGGCACTGGAAAGCTTCATGGATGAAGCGGCACACAAGCTTAAGATGGACCCTGTCGACTTCCGCCTGAAGCTGCTTACAGCAGAAGGTGCCAACGCAGGCTCCGCGCCCAACGCGGTCGGCGGCGCCAGGAGACAGGCGAATGTGGTCCAGCTTGCCGCACAGAAGGCTGGCTGGGGCTCGGCATTGCCTGCAGGCACGGGTCTGGGCCTCGCCACCAGCTTTGGCCAGGAACGCGACATGCCGACCTGGGTTGCGTGTGTTGCGCGCGTGAATGTCGACAGGGCCACCGGCAAGGTGAAGGTCGAGAAGCTCACGCTCGTGGTCGATGCTGGAACCATCGTCGATCCGGATGGTGCGCTGGCCCAGATGCAAGGCGCCTCGCTCTGGGGCCTGTCGCTTGCTTTGCATGAGGGAACCGAGTTCGAGAACGGCAACGTCAAGGCGCTCAATCTTGGTGCCTACACGCCGCTCCGCCTTGCAGATGTGCCTGAGCTCGACATCACCCTTGTCGATTCTGCGGAAGTGCCGGTCGGCCTTGGCGAGCCGGCGACCACCGTCGTCGGACCCGCCATCGGCAACGCCATCTTCAACGCTGTCGGCGCGCGCCTGCGGCATATTCCGATCACGGCTGAGGCTGTGAAGGCGGCGATCTGAGTTTACTGCAATCGGGCGTCCAGCCGTCGCGAGTCGGCTGGACGCCTGCTCGCTTGCGCCTCGTCACGGCCTCGGCGTCGCAGCCCCAGACTCTCATCCACGGCTTTGGCCTTTTGCGTGCTGATCGATTACCCGTCATCTGGCCGCCCGTAGCGTAGCCTTTCGCGCCTCAGCCCGCCCGTGCTAGGCCTCTGACCACAAGAAACGTCAGGGAGTTTTGCCATGCGTGCACGGGTCCTCTTGCTCGGATCGGCAATTGCGCTTGCAGCATGCAGTGCCGCGCCCACAGTCGATGAAGGATCCGCCGCAAGCCCGCGCTTTACTGCCGAGATCCGCCGTACGGCCTTTGGTGTCCCGCATATCAAGGCCGAAGACATGGGCGGCATCGGGTATGGCTATGGTTATGCCAGCGCGCAGGACAATGTCTGCGAGATCGCGGATCGCCTTCTCACCGTTTCAGGCGAACGCGCCAAGTTCCTTGGTCCGGGCGACAACGACGCGAACGTCGTGAGCGACCTCTATCACCGGCGCATCATCCAGTCGCGGCGCGTGGAAGACCTGCTCAACGGCCCGCCCGGCTCGCCCAACACCCCCACACGCGAGGCGCTTGCGCTCGCAGAAGGCTACGCAGCCGGATACAACCGTCATCTGCGCGAGAGCAGGGACAAGATCGCCGATCCGCGCTGTGCGGGCGCGGCTTGGGTGCGTGAAATCACAGCACTCGATTTCTGGCGCCATATGTATGTCGGCCAGACGGTAGATGGTTTCTTTGCGCCGACCACCACAGCCGCGCCTCCCGGCGCCGACCGCGCCGCGATCGCGCCAGACATGATCCCCGAAGACGCCTCAGGCTGGGGCTCCAACGCCTACGCCATCGGCCGCGAGATGACGAAGAACGGCAAGGGCGTGCTGCTGGGCAATCCACACTATCCGTGGGATGGCGTGAACCGGTTCTACCGCACGCACTTTATCATTCCCGACGACATCAACATTGTCGGGATCAGCTATATCGGCATGCCGATGATCCGCATCGGCCACAACGAAACGCTGGCGTGGAGCAACACGGTCTCCACCGCGCGCCGCCACGGCTATTACGAGCTCACGCTCAACCCAGATGACCCGACCCAGTACCGCTATGAAGGCGCGTGGATTCCGATGGAGAAGCAGGACGTCGCCGTCTTCGTGATGCGTGACGGCCTCGCCCAGAGCGAAACACGCCCGCTTTATTCCACCCGCTGGGGCCCGCTGTTCGAATCCGAAAGCTTCCCGTGGACGCGGGAGAGGGCTTACGCCCTGCGCACGATGGAGACCGGACTGCGCGATCCTGATCAGTACATGGCCGTGTGGCGCGCAAAGAACGTGCGCGAAATGAAGGCCGCGCTCGCCCGCTGGCAGTCGTTCCGCTTCAACGCCACCGCCGTCGATTCAACCGGTGAGGCGCTGTATGGCGACATGGGCCTGATCCCCAACGTGACGCGCGACCTGGCGGCCAGATGTGCTACATCCGGCTTCGCGAAGGACCAGTGGGAGAAGACGCGCTTCCCCGTGCTGGATGGATCGCGCCGCGCCTGCGACTGGGAGTCGGACCCGGACGCTTCTGCTCCCGGCGCCGTTGGCGCCGCGGCCGGGCCCCACCAGTTTCGCACCGACTATGTCCTGCAGAGCAATGACAGCTACTGGCTCACCAACATGTACGCGCCGATCACCGGCCTCAGCCCGGTGTTTGGCGACGAGGCAACGCCACGAAGCCTGCGCACCCGCGCCGCGCACGAGCAGGTCGAGCGCCGCATGAAGGGTACGGACGGCATCGGCGCGCCGAAATTCGATCTCGAAACCATGAAGCAGGTCATGCTCTCGAACCGTCACTATGGCGGCGAGCTCATCCGTGACGACCTCGTGGCGGCGTGCCGTGCGGCGAACAAGCCCAAGCTTGCGCCTGCCTGCGATTCGCTTGCCAAATGGGACCTCAAGGTCAATCTCGACAGCCGCGGCGCGCACCTGTTCCACCTCTTCGCTGAAGCTGGCGGCATCCGCTTCAAGGATGCATTCGATCCGAACAACGCCGTGCATACCCCGGCAAAGCTCGATACCGGCGATGCGCGCGTCATCGCCGCGCTTGATGCGGCGGTCGACAAGCTCGCCGAACTGAAGATTCCGGTCGATGCGCGTCTGGGCGACGTTCAGGCCGAAACACGAAACGGCAAGCGCATTCCTGTTCATGGTGGAGCTGGTCCTGAGGGCGTGTTCAACGTGATCACCGTGGAGGATCTCGAACCGGAGAAGGGCTGGACCAGCATCCGCCACGGTGCGAGCTGGATCTATGCGGTGGAGTTCACGGAGCAGGGCCCGAAATCACAAGGCTTCCTGTCCTATTCGCAGTCCACTGATCCGACCTCACCGCACTATAGCGACCAGACGGAACTGTATTCACGCAAGGGCTGGGACGACCTGCTCTGGCGCGACACTGACGTGGAGAAGGCCACCGTCTCGCGCTTGACGATCAGCGAGTGACGCGAATGAGCGAGACGATCCTTTATGGCTACTGGCGTTCGTCGGCCACCTACCGCACGCGTATCGCGCTCAATCTCAAGGGTGTCAGCTATCGCACGGTCGGCGTTCATCTGCTTAAGGACGAGCAGACAATGCCCGAGCATCTCGCACGCCACCCCTCCGGACGTGTGCCCATTCTCGAGATCGATGGTCATCGCATCGGCCAGTCGATGGCGATGATCGACTATCTCGACGAGACCCGGCCCGACCCGCCCCTGCTGCCGCGCGATCCGTGTCTCCGTGCTCAGGTGCGCGATCTGAAGGACCAGATCGTCGCCGACATCCACCCCCTCAACAACACGTCCGTCCTGGCCCGCCTGCGCAGCCAGTTCGGCGCGGATGATGCAGCGATCGCGAGCTG
>JBMOGP010000320.1:0-4013 GCA_049318285.1 Hyphomonadaceae bacterium | reverse complement strand
GCAGCATGGGCGCAGAGACACGCCCGCGCTCGCGCATCTCGGCCACGCTGGCAAAGCCCTGCCCCCGCGCTGCGACGAGTGCTGCAGCGTCCTTCTCGCACATGCCGTCGATCTGGCGGAAGCCGAGACGAAGGGCGAGCGATCCATCCGCGCGGCGTTCAAGCGTGTTGTCGTAATGGCTGAAATTGACATCCACCGGCCGCGCCTCGACGCCATGCTCCTGTGCATCGCGCACAATCTGCGCGGGGGCGTAGAATCCCATCGGCTGCGCGTTCAGCAGCGCGCAGGCAAACGCCGCCGGATGATGGCATTTCAGCCAGGACGAGACATACACCAGTTGCGCAAACGCGGCTGCATGGCTTTCGGGGAAGCCGTAACTGCCAAACCCCTTGACCTGGTCGAAGCAGCGCTGGGCGAATTCCGGATCATAACCACGCGCGATCATGCGCTTCACCATCAGATGTTCGAACGATCCGATCGTGCCGACATTGCGGAAGGTTGCCATGGCGCGGCGCAGGCCATTGGCCTCCTCGGAGGTAAACTCGGCCGCGACCATGGCAAGCTTCATCGCCTGTTCCTGGAACAAAGGGATGCCAAGCGTCTTGATCAGCACATTGCGCAGCTCGTCGGGATGGCCGCGCTCTGGCGATGGCGAGGGGAAGGAGACGGCTTCCTCGCCATTGCGCCGCTTGAGATAGGGGTGGACCATATTGCCCTGGATCGGCCCCGGGCGGACGATGGCGACCTCGATCACCAGATCATACATCGCGCGCGGGCGCATGCGCGGCAGCATGTTGATCTGCGCCCGGCTTTCGACCTGGAAGACGCCGACCGAATCGCCCCTGCACAGCATGTCGTAGACGGCAGGATCCTCGGGCGGGAAATCGCGCAGGCCATAGCGCTTCTCGCCATGGCTGTAGAGAAGATCACGCGCCTTGCGGATGCAGGTGAGCATGCCGAGGGCGAGCACATCGACTTTCATCAGCTGCAGCGCGTCGATATCGTCCTTGTCCCATTCGATGAAGGTGCGATCGTCCATCGCGGCGTTGCCGATGGGCACGATCTCGTCGAGGCGGCCCTGTGTCAGCACGAAACCGCCGACATGCTGCGACAGGTGGCGCGGGAAGCCCTGCAGGCGGCAGGCGAAACGCAGGGCGCGATGCAGCACGGGATTGTCGGGATCGAGCCCCGCCTGGCGTAATTTCTGCGCGGCCGGCTGATCGCCCCAGCTGCCCCAGACAAGGCCTGACAGCCGCGCCGTCACATCGTCAGTGAGGCCGAAGACCTTGCCGACTTCGCGCATGGCGCTGCGCGGACGATAGTGAATGACCGTGGCGGCGATGCCGGCGCGGTGCCGGCCATAGCGCCGGTAGATGTGCTGGATGATTTCCTCGCGCCGCTCGTGTTCGAAATCGACATCGATGTCAGGCGGCTCGTCACGCTCGTTGGACAGGAAACGCTCGAACAGAACGTCGAACGTGGCGGGATTCACCGAGGTGATGCCGAGCACGTAGCAGACGGCGGAGTTGGCGGCAGACCCCCTGCCCTGGCACATGATGCCCTTGTCTTCGGCGACGCGGACAAGATCGAAGATCGTGAGAAAATACGGCGCCAGCCGCTTTCTGGCGATGAAGATGAGCTCCTTGCGCAGCAGGCGCTTTACCTTCTTCGGTATGCGCCAGCTGTATTTCATCCCGGCATGGAACCAGACGCGATCTTCAAGATATTGCTGGCCTGTCCAGCCGTTGGGTACGGGCTCCTGCGGATATTCGTAACGCAGATGGTCAAGATCGAAGTCGATCAGACGCTGCAGCACCTGCGTCTCGGCGATCGCTTCGGGTGCTGCGCGGAAGAGGCGCGCCATTTCCTCGGGCCGCTTGAGATGACGTTCGCCATTCACCTCCAGCAAGCGACCGGCAGCTTCGATCTTCACGCCCTCCCGGATGCACGTCATCACGTCCTGCAGGTCGCGCTGGACAGGATCGTGATAGAGCACGTCGTTCGTGGCGATGAGGCGGACATGCGCCTGCGCCGCAATGCGTTTCAGCTTCTCGAGACGGCGGGCATCATCGCCGCGCCTGTGCATGGTGACGCCGAGCCAGGTGGGCGCAGCGGCCCGCAACGTGGCGAGCAGGTCTTCAATTCCCTCCAGCGCTGCGCCGGGCATGACGACGAACAGGAGATCGCGCGCCAGATCGAGCACGGCGCGCAGGGTGAGGCGGCATTCGCCCTTAAGGGCGCGGCCGGCGCCTGGCGCTTCACGCAGATTTCCGGCGGTGAGGATGCGGCAGAGGCGACCCCAGCCTTCACGATTGACAGGATAGGCCACGATATCGGGCGTACCATCGACAAAGGCAAGGCGCGCGCCGATGCACAGCTTGAACCTGCCCGCACGCCGCTTCATCTCGGCGCTGTGCGCCTTGAACCTGGCCGCGTCGGGATGCTCGATCCAGCTGGTCTCGCCCGGCCCGCCGCCTTCGCGCATGCGCGTGGGTGCAGGCAGGCCATCCTTGCGCACCTGTTTCAGCGCCGACCAGGCGCGCACGACGCCAGCCACCGTGTTGCGGTCTGCGATGCCGATGGCTGTGTGACCAAGCGCCAGCGCCTGCAGCACCATGTCCTGTCCGTTGGAGGCGCCGCGCAGGAACGAGAAATTCGTGGCGGCGACCATTTCGGCATAGGGCTGGGTCGGCGCGCCAGCCTGCCCTGTCTGCCCTGGAATGGGGCGATGTGTGAAGGCGACGACGTCACGGTTCATGCGAAGACGCCGTGCAGATACCAGGCGGGCTGTGCGCCTGTCGCGTAGTCGCCTGTGCGGAAGAGCCAGAAGCGGCGACCTTCGACATCCTCGATGCGGTAATAGTCACGTGTGTCAGCATCGTGCGAACGCCACCATTCCGGCGCGATGCGTTCGGGGCCCTCGGCGCGGCGGACATGGAACTCCTTCTTCCGCCATGAAAAGCGGCGCGGCGGGCCATCGGGCACTTCGACGAGGCGGATCTGGATTCGTTGCGGTGGATCGAAGATCTGCGTCGGGCGCAGCGGCGGCTCGCCCTGCTGCGGCGCGGGCCAGACGGCGGCGGTCATCGGGCTGAAGCTGGCGGGCACGGCGCGCGCGGCGCGCGCGGGGTCGTGGGTGTTCTCTGGCGCAAAGCGCAAGACGCGCTCTGCGCCAAAGCGTGTGGAGAGACGGTCCGCAAGATCGGCCACCTGATCCTCTTCGGCGGCGTGGCCATCGAGGCTGGACTGGCGTGAAGCGAGCGTTTCGGTGGCAAGCAGCGACAGGCGTATGAGATCGAAGCCGAAACCGGGATCGATGGGATCGGCAAGACTGTCGAGACGTTCGTGGAACAGACGCTTGACGACAGCAGGGTCGCGCATCGGCCGGCCGGTCTCGACCAGAATGCGGCGCACGGCGCCATCGGCGCGAAAGAAGCAGGCTTCGAACACGCGTCCGCCCTCGCGACGTTCGCCAAGCCGCGCGCAGGCCTCCTGCGCCAGCTCCGACAGCGCCGCCTCGACATGCTCGGCCCGGCCTATGGATTCGGCGAAGCGGCGCTCAAGCCACAGCATGGGTATGGGGCGGCGGGGCGTCAGCGGCGCCGGCGCCCCCCCCTGCAGGCGGCGCAGGCGATGCGTCATCTCCTCGCCGAAGCGCGATGTGAAGAGCTGGCTCGGACGGTCGGCCAGCGCGCCGATCGTCTTGAGGCCGGCGCGGGAGATGGCGATGCAGTCCTTCTCATCGAGGGCGAGCGCGGCGATGGGCAGGTTGCGGACGGCGGCCGCCTCCGCACCAGGCGGCACGATCGCGACGTGACCAAAACGGGCGAGCGCGCGGGCCGTATCGGGCGCGCCTGCGATCACCGTGCGCGTGTGCAGCCCTGCCCCGCGCAGGCGGCGCGAGAGACCAAGCCGCAACTGCGCCTCGCCGCCGAACAGGTGATCGCAGCCGGTGATGTCGAGCGTCAGGCCATCGGGTGCATCCGCCATCACGATGGGCGTCACGCGGTCGC
>JBMOGP010000319.1:0-4043 GCA_049318285.1 Hyphomonadaceae bacterium | reverse complement strand
GCTGTAAGGACCCAGGCAGTGTCGCCGCTGTTGGTCTCGGCGAAGGCTGCGGGCGCGGTCAGCAAGGCGATGGCAAGGCCAGCGGCCGCCGCGCGGCCGGCTTTCAGGATGGTCATGGGGTGCCCTCAACAGGTGATCGCCGTCTATCGCGGCTTTTCCCGTTTGGTTAGGCGGGCCGACAGATTCGCGCCCATGAGTTGAGCGAACGATTATGCTCGTCGGACAAGGCGCCAATGGATTAGGCAAAAAAAGAGGTCAGTGACTTTTTTCGGGCTGCTGGAGCCTGCGCAAAGCAAAAGGCCCGCTGCTTCCAGCGGGCCTTTCTTCGTTGGATCAGGTAGGGCCGGATCAGCCGTCGATTGGGCCGCGGTCGAAACCGGCGGCCTGTGCGGCGGCGGCGATTTCCTGCGCGGCTTCGATGTCGGCTGCACGGTCGGCAGCCTGGCCGGCTGCGATGACGTTCTCGCCCTTGGCCTGACGTTCAGCTTCGTCCGGCGAGCGGGCGACGTTGAGCGTTACTTTGAGGGCAACTTCCGGATGCAGGCGGATCGTGACGTCATGCATGCCGATCGTCTTGATCGGCTGGTTGATCGCCACATGCTTGCGCTCGACCTTGTGGCCGGCTGCGTTGATCGCGTCCGCGATGTCGCGGGCGGCGACCGAGCCGTACAGCTGTCCTGTTTCGCCGGCCTGGCGGATCAACACGTAGGTCGTCCCGTCCAGCGCCTGGCCTTCGCCTTGCGCCGCTGCCTTGGCTTTTTCGTTGCGCGCTTCGATCGCAGCGCGTTCACGCTCGAACCGGGCCTTGTTGGCGTCGGTGGCGAGGAGAGCCTTGTGTTGCGGGAGAAGGAAGTTGCGGGCGAACCCGTTCTTGACCTTCACGACGTCGCCGATGGCGCCGAGATTCTCCACGCGTTCGAGGAGGATGACTTCCATGGGATGTTCCCTCCTACTTCACGAGATACGGAAGCAGCGACAGGTGGCGCGCGCGTTTGATCGCTTGCGACAGGAGGCGCTGTTTCTTGGCCGAGACCGCAGTGATGCGGGCCGGGACGATCTTGCCCTTCTCCGAGATGTAGCGCTGGAGAAGCTTCACGTCCTTGTAGTCGATCGCTGGAGCGTCAGCGCCAGAGAACGGGCAGACCTTGCGACGGCGCCCGAACGGGCGGCGCGACGGAAGGTTGGCGATGTTGACTTTGACTTGTGCCATTGTGCTTGCTCCTACCGGTCACGCGGCGGACGGGGTGGACGATCGCCACGGTCTTCACGGGGCGGACGGTCGCCGCGCGGCGGACGATCGTCGCCGCCACGGAAGCCGCCGCCTGAGAAGCCGCCGCCGCCGCCGAAGTCGTCACGGTCGCGCTTGCGGTCGTCACGGTCCTTGCGGGCGATGACGGGCGAAGGCTCGGCCTGAAGTTCTTCGACCTTCACGGTCAGGAAGCGCAGCACGTCTTCGTTGATGCGGTGACGGCGCTCGATCTCGTGGATCACCGGGCCGGGGGCGTCGATGTTGAGCAGAGAATAGTGCGCCTTGCGGGATTTCTTGATCGGGTATGAAAGGTTGCGGAGGCCCCAGTATTCGGACTTCTCGACCTTGCCTTTACCCTCGGTGACAATCCTGGTGATGTCTTCCACCAGCGCATCGACCTGTTGTGGGGAAATGTCGGGTCGCGTCACGACCACGTGTTCGTAAAGTGCCATTTTTTATCCCTTCTGCGAGGGGCGGCGCAGTCAGTCCGAAGGGCGGACTGGCCACGATGGATCCCTCGCGCTCGAATGAGCCTCAGGACCGCCTCTCTTTGCGAAGGGCGCTCAATACAGGAAAAAGGCCCGAAATCAAGCGTTCCAGAGGAGCAAAGACCGTTCTCCTTGCGCCCAATCGCCCCAGTTCTTAGGAAAACCAGCTCTCCATCCTGATTCCAAGGCGTTTTCCATGTCCCACATCGCGTTCATTTTCCCCGGCCAGGGCTCGCAGGCTGTCGGCATGGGCAAGGAGCTCGCGGATGCCTTCCCCGCGGCCAGGGCGGTGTTTGACGAAGTAGACGCGGCGCTTGACGAAAAGCTGTCGGACCTCATCTGGGGCGGGCGGATCGAGACGCTGACGTTGACGGCGAACGCGCAACCCGCGCTCATGGCGGTCAGCCTTGCCGCGGTCCGAGCGCTGGAGACCGGGTTTGGCGTGAAGATCTCGCAGGCGGCATTCGTGGCGGGGCATTCGCTCGGCGAGTACTCCGCGCTCGCATCCGCCGGGGCGCTTTCCATCACCGATGCTGCAAGACTGCTGCGCAAGCGTGGTGAGGCAATGCAGGCCGCCGTTCCTGTCGGTCAGGGCGCAATGGCAGCCCTGATCGGCAAGGTCGATGTGGCGATCGCCGAGACGATCGTGCTTGAGGGCTCGGCGGCGGGAACGGTGGTGGTCGCGAACGACAACAACAACGGAAACGTCGTGATTTCAGGCACGAAGGCGGGCGTTGAGGCGGCGATTGCAGCCGCCAAGGCGAAAGGCGTGAAGGCGATTTTGTTGCCGGTTTCCGCGCCATTCCACTCGCCGCTGATGGCGCCGGCGGCTGTCGAGATGGAGAGGGCGCTCGCGGCTGCGACGATCAACCGGCCGGTCGTGCCGGTCGTCGCCAACGTCACGGCGCGTCCCATCGAGGAGCCCGTGGACATCCGCCGGCTTCTGGTCGAGCAGGTCACCGGCCGCGTTCGCTGGCGCGAGAGTATCCAGTGGATGGCCGATGGGCCGGACAAGGGCGGCGGCGGGGTCACGAAATTCATCGAGACAGGCGCCGGCAAGCAGCTGTCGGGCATGGTGAAGCGGAATGCTCCAGACACGGAGACGATGGCGCTGAACGTGCCGGGTGACCTGGAAGCGTTTGCGAAGAGTTTGGCGTGACCACGAGCGTCATTCTCGGGTAAGGCTTCGCTGCGCGAACCGAGATTCTCGGGGCGAGCCCGAGAGTGACACAGCTGATCTGGAGATACAGATGTTCGACCTGACGGGCCGTTATGCCCTCGTCACAGGCGCTTCGGGCGGTATTGGCGGATCGATCGCCAAGGCGCTCAGCGATGCTGGCGCGAAGGTCGCGCTGTCCGGCACGCGGGTCGAAGCGCTCGAGAAGGCCGCGGCGGAAATCGTTGGTTCACCGGTAATACTGCCGTGCAACCTGTCCGACCCAGCGGCAACCTCCGCCCTGGTCGGACAAGCGGAGGAGGCTCTCGGCGGCCTCGACATTCTGGTCTCAAATGCCGGCCTCACGAAAGATGGCCTGCTCATGCGGATGAAGGATGAGGACTGGGACGCCGTCCTCAACGTCAATCTGGGCGCCTATTTCCGGCTGGCGAAGGCCGCCATGCGCGGGATGATGAAGCGCCGCCACGGCCGGATTATCGGAATCACGTCGGTGGTCGGCGTCACCGGAAACGTCGGCCAGACCAACTATGCTGCCTCCAAGGCCGGGATGATCGGATTCACCAAGTCTCTGGCCCAGGAAGTGGCCAGCCGGAACATCACCGTGAACTGCATCGCGCCCGGCTTCATCGCCACGCCTATGACGGATGTGCTCAAGGACGACCAGAAAGAAGCGCTTTTGAAGGGAATTCCGGCGGGGCGGCTCGGGACGGGCGCTGACATCGCGGCGGCGGCACTCTATCTCGCATCGGACGAATCCGCTTACATGACGGGTCAGACCATGCATGTTAACGGCGGCATGGCGATGATCTAGGCTCCCGCGCTTTTGGCGGCTATGGTCAAAGAAATTCAGGCGTGTTACCGCGCCGCAACGATGGTTTTTCTAGGTCCGTGAGGACCTTGATTCTGGAAGGGAATGACATGTCCGACGTTATCGAGCGCGTAAAGAAAATCGTGGTCGAGCGCCTGGAAGTGGACGCCGACAAGGTCAACGAGAAAGCCTCGTTCATCGACGATCTGGGTGCCGACTCGCTTGACCTCGTAGAACTCGTGATGGCGTTCGAAGAAGAATTCGGCATCGAGATCCCGGACGATGTCCAGGAGCAGATCGGCACCGTCGGCGACGCTGTCC
>JBMOGP010000318.1:0-4045 GCA_049318285.1 Hyphomonadaceae bacterium | reverse complement strand
TACCCGAAGCGCCGCACACTGCGCACTTCGCCCGCAATCGGGCGTATGCGATCGACCGCCTGCGCCAGCGGCTCGATCTCGCAATGCATGTCGCGCGCACTCGAATGCAGCAGCATTGTTGGCGAGCACATGATCCCCACATGCCCTTTCCAGAAAACGAGATCGCCGCGTTCCAAGTTGGTGAACTCTGCGTCCGGCTGATGCGGCAAACCGAGCGTCTGTTCCTGCATGTCCGAATCGCGCAGCGGAAAAATCCCGGTCGCCTGCAGTGAGATCTGCACCAGCCCCGAACAATCTATCCCCGCACTTTCGCGCCCGCCCCAGAGGTACGGCGCCCCGACAAACTTCTGCGCTACGCCGACGAAGTCGGTATCTGTGTCGTCGAGCGGCGACACATGCCGGGCGAACACCCAGCCCGATCCCTCGATGCGCACGAAATTCCCAGCCGTCTCCTCCAGCGCCATACGTGCATTCATCGACGCATGGCGCATCGGCCGGCTCTTCATGTCCGGCGTCTCGTAGATGAAGGTCCGGAGCACCCGTACACGATGCGTCGCATCCTTGCCTGCCGGCTGCAGTGAGGCCAGCCGCATCCACCCGACATAATGATCGAGCCCGAGCTGGACGTAAGCCCACTCGCCATCCGTTTCGAGAGCGCGCACCGGCTCGCCGAACAGCGACTGGTTCACCTGCTCGGCCGATCCGTGCGGCTCCCGCCGCAAGGCCGCAGACCCGGCCGCAACGCGCATGCGTTCGCTGCCGCCGGTTACGGGTTTCGGATTGAGTCGAGGGTCTGTCGACCAGCGGTCAGGCGGCATGCGAGCTGGAGTTACTCTCCGTGGCCTGCAGGCCGGGCCGCGCCTGCGTTGGAAGTTGCAACTGCGCCGGCGCCTTTGCCTGAGCAAGGGCTCGCTCGCACGAGATAACCCGATCGCCAAGTCCTGCGAGCGCCGCAAGCCCCCGCGTCGTGCTCTGCACCAGGACGCTGCGGCGGTCGCTCTCATCGGGCACCCGGGTCGCAAAACCAAGCCCCTCAAGCGCATCGAGCGCGCGGCTGACAGCAGGCTTTCCAAGTTGCAATGCTTTGGCAAGGCCGCGCACCGTGTGCGGTCCAGGTTCAAGCGAAATCCGCAACAAAATGGCGGACTGCCGGACGTTCAGGTCCGGGCCATCGGCCCGCACGGTTTCAGCAAGAACATCTCTAAGCAAGGCAAGGGCGGACGCGCGATCCATTACAGCTCCATTCAGCCGGCCCCGAGGCCAGACTCGCTCGTTTTTCATCTCGGGGCAAGCGGAACGAAGCGATCACGCGTATCGTTTTTTCAACATTGCCCAGACCGCACGCAATCCGCACGCCGCCGCCCCTGCCGGACGTCCATATCTGGCGGGTCGCCACGCCCAGATATCAAAATGCGCCCAGCTCGGCGCGATCACAAAAGCTTTCAGGAACAGCGCCGCCGTGATGGAGCCCCCCATAGGCCCGTCGCCAAGATTCTTCATGTCGGCGATCGGCGACTTCAATCCAGCTTCATATCCCGCCCACAACGGCATCCGCCAGACCGGATCGCCGGTCTCTCTCGAGGCATCGGCAAGGTCAGCAGCCAGTTGTTCATCGTCCGTATAGAGCGGCGCAAGATCCGGCCCCAGCGCCACACGCGCAGCACCGGTCAGCGTTGCAAAATCGATGATGAGTTCCGGCCCATGCTCGCTCGCCCGCGCAAGAGCATCAGCAAGGATCAGCCGGCCCTCTGCGTCCGTGTCTTCAACCTCGACGGTCAGTCCCTTGCGCGATTTCAGGATGTCGGATGGCCTGAATGCATTCGGCCCGATCGCGTTTTCGACGGCCGGGACGCAGCACACGAGCCGCACCGGCAATCCCGCACTCATGATCATCCGGGAAAGAGCCAGCGCATGGGCCGCACCGCCCATATCCTTCTTCATCAGCCCCATGCCGGCTGTCTTTATGTTGAGACCGCCCGTGTCGAACGCCACGCCTTTGCCGACAATGGCGATCTTCGGATCGCTCATCCGGCCCCACTGGATCTCGATGTGCCGCGGTGCCTGGGCCGCGCCCTTGCCGACCGCGTGGACCATCGGGAACCCCTGCTCCAGCTCCTCGCCCTCAGTGATCTCGATGCTCGCGCCGAATTCAGCCGCCAGCGCCTGCGCCTCCGACGTGATCTCCACAGGCCCCATGTCGCAAGGCGGCGTGTTCACAAGGTCCCGCAGCCAGTCGATCGCCTCCGCCTGCCGTTGCACCTCAACGGCATCGAGGCTCTCGGGAAGCATCAGCCGCCGCGGCTTCTCGCCCGTCTTGTATTTCGTGAACCGGTAAGCTCCGTCCGCCCACCCCAGCGCCAGGGTCTCGCCATCCAGCCGGGCCGGAACCTCGCTCAGCCGGTAGTCACCCGCAGGCAGGCTCCCCGGCAGGCTCGCCAGCACAAACCCGTCCGCACCCTCGCGCCACCCGACCAGAACCCGCTCCAGCCCGCCCTCCGAATCATGCAGCAGCAGCGTCCGTCCCGCATCCCCCCGGAACCCGGCCGCATCCACCAGCCGCTTCACCCGGTCCGGCTGCTCTCTGGTCCACGGTCCGAGCTCCTTCGCGGTCAGAAGCACCAGCGGAATGGCGGTGTCGGGATGGGCGTGGAAGGCAGGGTGCATTGCGATGTCCGAACGCTGCAGGTCTGGCGCGGCACCTTAACGGTTCATTGATCCGGCGCGCCGCAAGGTTCTTGTAATATACCTGGGGTCCGCCGATGTCTGCCACCAGCAAGCCTGTCACCTGCCTGATTGCGACCGCCAGCTTCGCCGCGCTGCTCACTGGCTGCATCACGGCGGCTCCCCAGACCCCCGAGGAGCTGGCGCTGGTCAATTCCGCGGTCAGCCCCATCCTGCCCGCCACCCAGGCAGACCGCGCCATGGCGGATAAGCAGGACCTTCTGACCCAGGCGCGCTTCTGGGGCGCCGAATACGAGAAGAACCCCAACGAATACGAAGCCTCGCTGAAATACGCCCGCGTCCTGCGCGCCATCGGCTCGGCCCCGCGCGCAGCCGAAGTGGCCCAGCAGGCCCTGACGCTGAAGCAGGGCGATGTCGATATGACGATGATCTACGCCCAGGCCTCGCTAGACGTCGGCAAGGCGGACGACGCCGCCTACGCCCTCGCCCGGGCGGAAGCCGAAGGCGGCAAGGACTGGCGCCTGCTCTCGATCATAGGTGTGACACTGGACACGCTCGACCAGCATAGCGCTGCCCAGGACTATTACCGTCGCGCCCTCGCGATTTCGCCGGACAACCCCAAAATCCTCTCCAACCTCGGTCTTTCCTACATCCTCGAAGGAAAACCAGGGCTGGCCGAGCAGACGCTGCGCGAGGCAGCCGCCCTGCCCGGCGCTGACAGCCGGATCACCCAGAACCTGGTCATGGCGCTTGGCGTTCAGGGCAAGTTCGAAGAGGTCGAACAGGTTGCCGCAACCGACCTTCCGCCCGCCCTGATCGCGGCGAACCGGGAGTATTTCCGCAGCCTGCTCAACCCGTCGCGCTCCTGGGAAACCCTTCGCGGCTCCGAGAACTGACCCCGACTGCGGTAACCAAGTAACAGTAAAATAATCCGCTTACTTTGCCGCCGCCAGTGCTCGCCAGTGCTGGCGAGACCCGCTATCTGTCCAGGCAGGATGGAGGGTCTTCGACATGCGGAAGCTTCGTGCACTGGCATTTACTGCAGTTCTCGGCTTCGGGCTCGCAGCCTGCAGCCAGGGCGGCTCCGGCGCGATCAGCGCGATCGATGTCGATCCCAAATCCGTCGAAGCGCACGTGACAAAGCTTGCCGGCGAAGCCTTCAAGGGCACGGCGACCACCGCTGCCGACATCGAGTCGCTGCGCGCAGCGCTTCCGGCGGACGTCGCCGTCAGCTGGGGCGGCCTCTCCTTCGACGCAGCCACGGGCTCGACCCTCCTCACCGCCGTGAAGATGACGCCCAAGGACAACACCGAAGTCGGCGTCAGCATCGACGAGCTCCGCCTTTATGATCTCGACGTTGACC
>JBMOGP010000317.1:0-4046 GCA_049318285.1 Hyphomonadaceae bacterium | reverse complement strand
TACAACCGCGCTGTCCGCGCCCCGTCGGCTTTCGAGCTTTTCCAGGCCGGCGACCAGAACTTCCCGGGTTACGCTGACCCCTGCAACGCATCGTCTATCGCTGCGCTCGCCGGAGCTGCTCAGACAACCCGTCTCGCCGCGTGCACAGCCTGGTTCTCGTCTGCGGGCGCTTCCGCCAGTCTGACTGGTTTCAACCAGATCAACAGCCAGGTTCAGTCCTTCCAGGTCGGTACGCCTGGCCTGCAGCCTGAAATCGTTGACACCTACACCTACGGGGTCGTCTTCAATCCTGAGTGGTGGCCTGTCGGTCGGATCGGTATCTCTGTCGACTCCTTCCTGCTTGACCTGCAGGACGGTATCTCGCTGCGCTCGCTCCCCAATATCCTGAACGGTTGCGTGGCAGCGGGCGGCGCAGGGGGCGACTGCCTGCTCACGCCGCGTCTGTCGAACGGCCAGATCGATTTTGTCAACCAGACACGCTCCAACGTGCCGGGCCACAGCGAGATCAAGGGTATCGATTACAATATCCGGTGGAGCTATGACCTGGCTGAAATCGGTTTCGCCGGAGACTTCGGTATCGCCTCTCTTATTACCTGGCTCGATACGAACGAGTTCGGCACAATCGGGACAACCGACGGAACGATTGGTGGCGGTAATCCAGAGTACAGGGCCGTCACGTCCTTCACCTACAGCCAGGATGATTTCTCGGCCTTGCTGCGGTGGTCCTGGACAGATGAAATGCGCCAAGCATCGTACGGCAGCGATCCTGTTCCGGCCTACGATCTCTGGAGCCTCGGCGCGCGGTATGATCTGAACGACAGCCTTTCGGTGTCGGCCAACATCGATAATCTCTTCGATGAGCAGCCGCCCGTGTTTGCTGATGCGCAAGTCTTCGGTCAGTTCAACACCGACGGCTCGACCTATGACCAGCTGGGTCGTTCCTTCCGGATCGGTCTGACTTACAGGAACTAATCGGCCTTGAAAAAGGTAGAAGGGGACGGCTGCTATCACAGGCAGCCGTCTCTTTTTTTGTGGCGTGAGGCTTGAACATGGGATCAGCGCCTCCGTCAGCGGCTCAGCGTCTGGCTTCTGCGTTAAGGCTCCTGCAGGCTGGACAGCCGCAGCAGGCTGACGCGCTCCTTGCGCCCATGATGCCAGCGATGGGCGGCGATCCCGATTACCTCAACATCGCCGCGGCGGTCGCGCTGCAGCTGAAGCGTGCGGATCAGGCGATCGATTTGTGGCGACGCTCGCTGGCGGCCCGTCCCGATCAGCTGCGCACCGCCATCAGCCTCGGGCATGCGCTGCGCGCGAAGGGTGATGTTCACGCGGCGCGGGGCGTTTTTGAAGGGGCGCTCGGTGCCGCACCTAAGGACGCCGACGCCCTGTTCGGACTGGGTCTCGTTACGCAGGCGACTGGAGATTTTCCTGCCGCCCTTTCGGCCTTCGAGCGGGCGGCGGCCGCCTCGGGGCGTCATGCCGGCGTGCGCGAGGCGCTTGGCGCCCTGCTGACGCAACTGGGCCGGCCGCAGGATGGCCTTGCCCAGCTTGACGCCGCTCTGCGCCTCAATCCCGCAAGTACGACGCTGCCACATAATCGCGGCGTCGCGTTCGAAGCCCTCAGGCGTGACCGGGAGGCAGGCGAGGCTTTCAGCGAGGCTGTCAGACGTCTCCCGCGGCAGCCGGCCTCCTGGTTTGGCCTTGCGAACGTCCGGCGGCGCGCCGGCGACATGGCCGGGGCCGTCAGCGCCTATCGTCAGGCCGTCGCGATCGCCCCATCCTTTCTGGAAGCGCACGAGGCCCTGAATGAAACCTTATGGCAGGCCGGACATGAGGGCTATCTGTCCTCCTATGTCGCCGCCCTCAGGCAGGCGCCGCAGGACGCTGCCCTCAGGGGCGCATACGCTCGCCAGCTGAGCCGGGTCCGGAACTATGATGAGGCCCGGCAGGAGATTGCAGAGGCGCTGCGCCTCGCGCCGGATGAGCCTTCTCTGATGGATGTTCTGGGCCAGTGCCTGATCGGTCAGAAACGGCCCGGCGAGGCTGCTGAGGCCTTCGCCGCAGCGCTCCGGCGTGCGCCGGAGGATGCGCGACTGAGCGGGCGGCTGGCCGAGGCCTACATGCTCTCTGGCGAGCCCTCAAAGGCGCGCGATGTTCTGGCCGGAACGCTGGCCTCAGCGCCGTATGATCAGGAAAATCTGGCGCTCATGAGCGTGGCGCTGCGCCTGCTGGGTGATGCGCCGGCCTGCCGTTTCCTGTGCGATTACGGACAGCTCGTGCAGGCGGTGGATGTCGCGCCGCCTGAAGGCTATGAAAGTATCGCGTCGTTTCATGACGAGCTGGCGCCTTATCTTGTCGCTCAGCACCTCACCCAGCGCCATCCGACTGACCAGACCCTGCGCGGGGGCACCCAGACGCTGGGGGCGCTGTTTGAGGATCCACACCCCCTTATACAGCGACTGCGCGAGCAGCTGGCGAAGGCCGTGGCGCGCTACATCGCGCAGCTGCCGCAGGACAACCGGCATCCTTTCCTCAGTCGCGCTGCCACTGCGTTCGACTTCTCCGGCTCCTGGTCGGTCCGGCTGGGAAGGGGCGGGTTTCATACCAACCACATTCATCCGCGCGGCTGGATCAGTTCTGCCTATTATGTGAGGCTTCCGAAGGATGTGGCGGCAAGTTCGGACCGTCAGGGGTGGTTCAAGCTGGGCGAGCCAAACCCCGACACCTGCCCGGCGCTGCCTGCAGAAGAATGGATCATGCCTTCCGAAGGACGACTCATCCTGTTTCCCTCCTATTTCTGGCATGGCACCCACCCGTTCGCACAGGGTGAGGAAAGACTGACCGTCGCATTTGACGTTCTGCCGCGATGAGGCCGCTCCTGGCCTGGAGCTGAGGATGCTGATCTCCGCTTCCATGAAGCGCTGTGGCGCGACGAACAGAGCTGAGTGTTGCGGCATGGATGAAGAAAGGGCGCCTCAGGGGTCTGTAACGCACGCTGGTTGACGGTCTCGGCGTCTCAATCCGTGCCGATCAGACTGGCTGGCAGGTGCGCGAGCCGCTGCATCATCGCGCGATTGGCAGGTGGCGCAACTGTGCCAGGCATCTCGGCGACGCCGACGCCATGTTACGGGCGGTCGGGCTGATCAACGATTAGCGGGGCCGCCTACGCGTCCCCGATCGAATGCAGCGCGCCGCCGCGCGTGTGCAGCCAGTCGCGCGCTTCGCGCCAGTCGGGATAGCAGCGCTCGACCTGCTTCCAGAACCGGCCGGAGTGGTTCATCTCCTTGATGTGCGCGACCTCGTGGGCTGCGACATAGTCGAGCGCGAAGGGCGGGGCGCAGACCAGCCGCCAGGTGAAGTTCAGCCGTCCCTCCGATGAGCACGAGCCCCAGCGCGAGCGCATGTCCTTGATCGCGATCGAGCGCGGCGTCACCTTCAGTGTCTGCGCGTGCACCGCGACCCGCTCGGCGAAGTCGATCCGCGCTGCGGCGCGAAGAAATGCCCGTGTCTTGTCGGCGAAGGCCTCGCGCGGGCCCGGGATCAAAAGAAGGGGAGTGGGACCCGAGGCCTTGTCGACCTTGACGGTCCGGCCCGTCTCGATATGCCTGAGCCGGTGGATGACTCCCCGCAAGGGAATGTAGGCGCCGGGTCGGAACAACACAGGCGGTGGTAGGGCATCCAGCCGCTCGGCGATCCAGTCCACTCTTTCGGTCGCAAAGCCGATCGCATCGAGGGCGTAACGGGAGGCAGGGGCGGTCGCAATCGCCTCTCTTGCCGCTGGGTCAATGCGAACCGAAACGCGCCGGGCGCGCTTGTCGATATGCAGCCGTACAGGCACAGAAGTGCCTGATTTTGCTAGCAAAAACACCCGGTGATGCGATTCCGCGATGACCATGCTAAGGCGTAGTCCCTTGCGCACGACGACGCAACACACCCTCTCCGGGGAAGATGATGTTCAAGCACACCCTCGCCTTTGCCAGTCTTCTCGTCCTGTCCGGCTGCGGCGTCAGCCGCGAGGCGATGCTAGCCCTCGAGACCATGCAGAT
>JBMOGP010000316.1:0-4055 GCA_049318285.1 Hyphomonadaceae bacterium | reverse complement strand
AGGCCGCGTTGACGAGGCAGCGATCGCGCTGGGCGGGATCGTTCTCGTTGTGGGCGAGGCAGACCTGTTGCTGGCTCAGTTCGGTCTCTGGAGACCCAGGCGTCGAGCAGGCGGAGGTGGCCAGCGCGAGGAGAAGGGCGGGAAGTGTGAAGTGCATCATCATGTCTATTCCTCTACGCGCTGGCTGAGCGCATGGGCTAGTGCGGTGGGGCCACAAGCGGCCGGTCTATCAGAACCGCAAGCAGAAGGGCTGGTGCGCCGATGGCTTCCCAGCCGTGGCTGGTTCCGCGCTGGATCACGATCTGGCCCGGCTTGATCCGGGTGCGGCCTGTATCGAGGATGAGGTCGACCTCGCCTTGCAGGAGGCAGATCACATCGAGCGATTGCGTTTTGTGCATGGCAGGTGATTTCGACTGGTCGGTGAGGTGATCCTCAGCATCGAATGAGGCGAAGCGCGCGCGGGCGGCGGCGTTCAGCTGCTCCTGGGGGACGCCGGGAGGCGGCGGCTGGATCACGAACCAGCGGACTTTCACCTTGCCTGTCGCGGGCGACAGCACGCAGCGATCTGGGCCGAGGTCGTTCGTGCTGCGCGGGTCGAGCGGGCCGAACGCCTCATCGTGCCAGATGTCGAACAGGCCGCCGACAGTGGGGTCGCCATTCATTGCGGATGGCGGACCATCGATGATCACCACGCTGTTGCCGGATGCTTCATCGGCGGTGATCACGCGTCGCATAATGCTGGCAAAGTCTGTCATGTTTCCGTCCCGCAACGATGTGCCAGTCTAGCACTTCGCGCGTCACCGCACAGGCCGATTGCGCGCGGGATCAGGAACGCCTCGCGGCGCGCGTCTCTGCTGCGTTGCGCGTGACGCCGGACCGGCAGGCTTGCCTGTCCCTGGCATTGACGAGGGACTGACAGTGGCGGCGCGCAGCGCTGCCATAGGGGGACTGCACGCTGACACAGCTGGCGACAGGCGCCAGCGCAAGCGCGGCGAGCAGGATCCTCATTGCCCGTCATCCGCTGCCTGACCCTTGAACAGGGGCGGGTAGGTCGGTCTGCCGCGACCCGCGCGCCGTTCGTCGCGCTCGATCTCGGCCTTGCGGATTTCATAGGGCGTGTCGGGAATCTTGTCCCGGTGGTAGGGGTCTATCGTCTCCAGCTCGCTGGTCTGCCTCGGGATTCGCGGGTCATAGGGCTGCGTATTGGGGTCGATCACGCAGCCGGCGCGTGAAAGCGCGAGCGGCGCAGCCAGAACCAGGCGCATCGGGACCTTCCCTTGTCAGGGCTGCATCATCTCACTTTTTGCGGGCGCGTTCCAGCTTCTGGATTTGCCTGTGCCGCGGGCAACGCTCTTCGTGATCGTTGACCATGCCCATGGCCTGCATCACGGCGTAGACGATGACCGGACCACAGAACTTGAAGCCTCGCTTCTTCATGTCCTTTGCGATCTGCTCGGAGAGCGGCGTCTTCGCCTGGACGTTTCGCCAGTGGTCGAGGCGATTTATGATCGGCTTGTTGTCGACAAAGCCCCAGACATAGTCCGAGAAGTCCTCGCCGCGCTCGGCCATGTCGCAATAGACCTGGGCATTGCGGATGGTGGCTGCGATCTTGATCGGGCTGCGGATGATGCCGGGGTTCTGCATGGCGCGCTCGATGCGTTTCCGGGTCCAGCGCGCGATTGTCCCGGGCTCGAAGCCGTCGAACTCCTCGCGCATGGTCTCCCGCTTGCGCAGGATGGTGATCCAGGAAAGCCCTGCCTGATGGCCGTCGAGCTGGAATTTCTCCCAGAGTGCGCGGCTGTCGCGTTCGGGGACGCCCCATTCGGTGTCGTGATAGCTGCGATAGAGTGCGTCGCTGGCAGGGGCCCAGCCGCAGGGGACGTCGTCCAGCTTCTTCATCAGGCTTTCGCTTCGCGGGCTTCGGCAAGGGCGGCGAGTTCGCCGGTGAGCCAGTCCGGGTGGTGGATAACGACGGGAGAGCCAGCGGCTGTCAGGATCTCGCCCTTTGCTTCGGCCTCTGCCAGTCGGTCTATGCGCAGGCGTGCGAGGGCGGCGCCGCCGGAAATCGAGGTCAGCAGTCCGATCTCGAAATCGCCAGCCATCATCGGTGTTCCGGGCGCGGCGCTGGGGGTGACTGCGGCCTTCAGCGTGCGGCGCCGTGCGGTCCCGCGGCGCTTCATGCGCGAGGCGACTTCCTGGCCAACGAAGCAGCCCTTCTTGAAGTCGACGCCGTTCAGCAGGTCCATGTTGATGTCGGCAGGGAAGACGTCTTCGCCGGCAAAGTCAGCGCCCTGTTCTGCGAAGCCTGCTGCGATGCGTGCTGCATGATACGGCGCGGGATCATCGCCCGCTGCGCGCGGCCCGATGCGGCGGTGCGGGGCAAGCGCTGAGCGCGGATCGGCTGCGCCGTCGAACACGGTGACACCCAGGTCATCACGCGGGGCGATCACGACGGCGGCGCGCAGTTTCATCAGGGTAAGCCGCTTCACCAGCGCGGCTGCGGCGCTCGCAGCGCAGTCGAGCAGGATGGCGTCCTCGCGGCGCGTGATCAGTGCATCCGCAATCACCTTGCCCTGCGGCGTCAGCAGTGCGCCATAACGGAACGCTTCGTCCTTCAGGCCGAGCGTTGAGGCCGTCAGGATACCGTTCAGGAAAAGCTCCGCGTCTGCGCCGCTAACCGAAATGATCGCGCGATCGGCGAGGAAGAGAGGTTTCTGCATCTGCGCTCGTTAGCGAAATTGTTGCGCGGCGATAGGCGTGCGCGTGGTCGGACTAAACTCTATGTCGGGGCCTGGGCGCTGTCTTTTCAAGCGGCCGCTATTGTGCAATACGTGAGCGGTCGAATTTTGAACAGGTTCGGGTTGCTCTCCTTGCTC
This sequence comes from Hyphomonadaceae bacterium, assembly GCA_049318285.1. Classification (GTDB taxonomy): domain Bacteria; phylum Pseudomonadota; class Alphaproteobacteria; order Caulobacterales; family Hyphomonadaceae; genus UBA7672. The sequence goes on along the minus strand of JBMOGP010000316.1, from coordinate 1,179 downwards.
TAAATGACGGTATTCCGTCGGATTGAGCTCCGGATCTGGCCTTCCGAACAGTCTGGTTTGACGGCCCCCGGGGACGCGGCTGCAAGCGTTCTCTAATCCTTCTGCGGGCCCCCCGGCCTCGTGGATGCCTATCGAAAGACTAGATCTACATGGCTACCGGTACTGTTAAATGGTTCAACGAGCAAAAGGGCTACGGCTTCATCCAGCCCGAGCAGGGCGGCGCGGACATCTTCGTGCACATCTCTGCGGTCCAGCGTGCTGGGCTCGCCGGCCTGAACGAGGGCCAGCGCGTTAGCTTCGAGCTCGAGAAGGACAAGCGCTCCGGCAAGATGGCCGCGACGCAGCTCCAGCCCCTCTAAGCGGGCGCGACGGCGTCCTTTCGGACGGCGAAATCGCAGAAACTTCGAAACGGGTCGGCCTTGGTGGCCGGCCCGTTTTTCATTCTGGTCGATGGTCTGTGGCGCGCAGCTGGCGCCTGGGAGGCCGCGCCCGCCAGCGCTAGCCGAGAGCCTCGTCCACCAACCCGCGCGCCTTGAGCTGCGCAGCCAGCGCTGTGCCGGGAAGCACGCACACACGTGTCCAGCCCCTGGCGCCGAGGCGATCGAGCGCCGCTTCGCAGGTTTCATCGCGCTGCAGATCGAACTCGCCGTCATATGCCGATGCATCGCCATCGATGGCGAGCCAGGGGCGGCCGGTGGCGAGGCGCTTGAAGAAGCCGGCGTTGAGCGCTTCGGCTTCGGCGCGCATCACGCCGGTCTCGACGGCGACACCCGATGCGGTAAGTCGATCGGCGCCGTGCGCGCCGAGCGGATGGGGGTCGGGGCAGGCGATGACGACGCGCGCGACGCCGGCGCCGAGCAGGAGCTGTGAGCAGGAGAACGTACCACCGGAGCGCTGGTTGCAGGGCTCAAGCGTCACATAGGCTGTGGCGCCATCGGCGCCTTCGACGGCCTGAGCGAGCGCGATCTCTTCGGCATGCGGCCGACCGCCCCGGCCGGTGGCGCCTTCGCCGATGACTGTGCCATTCGCCACGATCACGCAGCCGACGCTGGGGTTGGGCGAGGTGTGGCCCAGTTGCGCGCGCGCCAGTTCGAGCGCGCGGGACATGAAGCGCAGGTCTTCCACAGAAGGACCAGCGCTCATGACTCAGACTTTCGGCAGAGGCTTGGCGCGCGCGGC
>JBMOGP010000315.1:0-4068 GCA_049318285.1 Hyphomonadaceae bacterium | reverse complement strand
GCTCGCCATTCGCCAGCGCAAAATAGCCGCCATTGATGCCGCGATAGGCTGGGTTGACGCCGGAATGGTAGTTCACGACCGGGCAGGCGCATGCCTCCAGCAGGGGCCTGCGCAGCATGCCTGTCGAGGCGACGAAGACGGCGCGCGGTGCGAGCTGGCGGATACGGGCGATTGCGTCCTCGGCATTGAGGCTATCAACGTCTGTTCGCAGCTCTCCCGTGACGGGCGTTGAATCGCATTCCGACTTCAGCGCTGCGATCCTGACGCGCGAGATGGGCCTGGTGGCCTTCGCAGCAAGTTGCGCGGCCTTCATCGAGTAGACGGTCGCAGCGCCGAGCTTCCTTTTCCGGCGCGCCCAGAAGGCTGAGGAAGGCTCGCCGCGCTCGACGATCACGGGGAAGTCGCCAAGGTGCTTGCGCAGGGCGTTGACCATCGTCCAGGCGTGAGGGGCGTCGCCGACGAGTGCGATGAGGCCGGAGGGGCTGGTCATGGGCGGAATCCGGACAGGTGATTGCGACCAGACCTAACGCTGGATGGTTAGAATCGTCGAAAGAAGATCGATGAAATTCGATCAGTCGCAGCCGTCGCGGTCGCCATCGAACAGGGTGAGCACCAGCGTCGCCTCCGGCGCGTCTGTGACGGCCCGGATGGTGAGCGTGTCCTCTTCGCCCTCGGCGAACAGGAAGCTGCGGGAGGGTGTCGGCCCGGCATAGGCGGCGAGCTTTCCGCCTGATTTCGTGCGCGCCCAGTCGAAGCTGGCGGCGAGGCGGTATGGATCGATGCGCGCGTGGGCAGGCAATTGAGGCATGTCGCGGGCATCGAATCGCACGCGATCGCCCGTACCGGCGAATGAAAACGTCGCGACGGTGATCCAGTCGCCGGTGCTGACGCCGGTGATCTGGCCTGACAGGTTGTCGCCATCAGGCAGCAGGCGGAGAAAGGCCTGATCCCGCTCGCCCGGCGCCTCCTTCTGCACCCAGCAGCCGCGGACGAATTCGATGTCCAGGTCGGCCGGCATGTGCGGTGTCGGCGTCGCGCAGCCTGCGGCGCCAGACATGACTGCAGCAGCTGCCAGCTGGCGAGCGTGCGACATGCCAAACCCTGCGCCAGACCGTCGCGGCTTTGCAGAGGCCGCATGCGGCCTGCTAGTGTCCCGGCCTGAGCTGGAGCCATTCATGTCCCTGTCCGAAGCCTTCATTCGCGGCATTCCCAAGGCGGAACTGCACCTTCACATCGAGGGCTCGCTGGAGCCGGAAATGATGTTCGCCCTGGGCAGCCGGAACAAGGTCGACATCCCGTTCAGGAGCGTTGAGGAGGTGAGGGCGGCCTACGCCTTCTCGAACCTGCAGGACTTTCTCGACATCTACTATCAGGGCGCGAACGTGCTGCGGACGGAGGATGATTTCCGCGAGCTGGCGCTGGCGTATTTCGCGCGCCTGCATGCCGATGGCGGCGTGCATGCGGAAATCTTCTTCGATCCCGAGACGCATACGGACCGTGGGCTGCCGTTCCCGGTAGCGATAGAAGGGCTGTTGCAGGGCATGCGCGAGGCCGAGCTGCAGTTCGGCATGACCTCGAAGCTGATCATGTGCTTCCTGCGCCACCTCGACGAGGGGTCGAGCTTCAGGACGCTGCGCGCGGCGGAGCCTTATCTCGACAGGATCGCGGGGGTGGGGCTCGATTCCTCGGAGAAGGGCCATCCGCCCTCGAAGTTTGCTCGTGTGTTCCATGCAGCAAAGAGCCATGGCCTGAAGATCGTCGCGCACGCGGGGGAGGAGGGGCCGCCTCAGTATGTGCGTGAGGCGCTGGACATCCTGCAGGTCGACCGGATTGATCATGGCAATCGTGCGCTTGAAGATGCGGCGCTGACGCAGAGGCTGGTCGAGCAGGGCGTGACGCTGACTGTTTGCCCGCTGTCGAACCTGAAATTGTGCCTCGTGCACGATCTCAGGGATCATCCGATGAAGCGGATGCTTGACCTTGGCCTCAGGGCGACATGCAACTCTGACGATCCGGCGTATTTTGGCGGCTATGTCGGCGACAATTACGTGAGGACCGCGCAGGCGGTGGGGCTGACGCGGGACGACATCGTGACGCTTGCGAAGAACTCGTTCACCGGATCATTCCTCGATGCGGGTTCAGTCGCGCGCCATGTCGCGGCAGTCGATGCGTTCGCGGCGGCGAACTGACGGATAAGGTGAAGGGCTTACGTGCGGTTGCGGCAGGCGTTGCGGCCTTGCCGCCGGAACTGCAATGGCGCTGTTCCGTACGCGTATTGCGCAGGATCGAAGCCGATTGCATGGCGCGCATGCTGGTGCAGACTGGCGATGTGACGTTCAGCAGATCTCTGGCGGCCGAGTTCCCTGACGCAACCTCCTTGCTGCTGGGCACGGCCAACCACTGGTCATTGGCAGCCGACATCCTGAATGCCGTGTGCAGCGGACAAGAGCCTTCCCAGTCCTTTGCCTCCCGAGCGGCGGCAATCGCCCATCAACGCAGCCTGGATCCCTTGAGAAGATAGCTCGCCGGGCAACCTCTCAAGGTCCGGCGCTGCTCGGCCGATGTCGCGTGTCTGTGTCAGCACATCCGCGAGCGCGTCGCCCTGGTAAGCCTTGCCGGCATCGGCGTTGTCTCGGTTCGGCAGGACTGCATCGGGACCGCGCCCTTGAAAGCAAGACGGATTTCGTCGGCGTCACAGGCGAGGGCTGCGAGACTGTGGCACTGGTGACGCAGCCCCGAATGGTGCTCTAGATTGATCCTCCGGCACGGAGGATTCGATGTCGCTTGAACGCAAGGCGCGGGCTTATGTAGCGGCTGTTGAGGGCGGCGCGGTGGGCGACGACCTTGCCGCCTTCTATCACCCCGACGCCGTCCAGTACGCGTTTCCCAACCGGCTGGTGCCGCACGGTGCGCAGCGCGATCTTGACGCCATCCTGCAGGGGGCAGAGCGCGGTCTCAAACTGATGGAACGCCAGATCTACGACATCCATACCGTCACCGAACTGGGCGACCGGATCATCCTTGAGTACGCGTGGACGGGGTATCCGCGCACCCCCGTCGGCACGGTGCGGGCAGGCGAGGCGATGCGGGCACGCATCTGCCAGGTGATCGAGTACGAGGACGGGCTGATTATCCGCCAGCGCAATTACGACTGTTTCGAGCCGTTCTGATCGGCTAGGGTTCGTGCGTGGTGTCCGAGGCGTTGATGGCAAGGCTTATGCTCTCTGGTCTGGTGAGCCTCGCGCTGCTTGCAGCCTGCGGGGGCGAGACCATTGTCTCGTCCGAACCGGTTGAAGAAATGTCGCCCGAAGCGGCGGCTGACGCTGAACGCACGGCGCTGGCGCGATGTGGCGAGGTAACGCGTGAAGGCTATTGTGGCGTACGTTTCGGCATGACGGTTGCCGAAGTGCGGCAGGCCTTTCCGGTGGCGCTTGAAAGCTATGAGGCGCCCGCTGAGGGAACGGCGCTGGATGCCGCGTGCCACGAGCTGTTTGCAGCCGAGCCTGTGACGGGCGTGAGCTTTCTGGTCGAGGGCGACCGGGTGGGTCGCGTCGACCTGATGACCGAGGTGGCGCGTACGGCAGACGGTTTCGGCGTCGGCACGCAGGCGTCGGCGATCCGCACGAAGTTCGCCGATGCGATGGGCATTGCGACGAATGCGTTCGAGCCTGAAATCACCGACCTTACCGTCGTGGATGGCGGCGCCAAATTCGTGTTCGAAATTCAGGACGGCGTCGTGCGCGCCTGGCGTGCAGGCCTCGCACCGACGATCGACTACGTTGCGCACTGCAGTTGAAGTCGGGGCGGCTGCGGCTCAGCCCTTCCTGAGGGTCGCCTCCAGCACGTCGCGCGCCTTTGCGCCAAGCTCGGGGTGGGCGAGCGCCATTGCTGCGAAGGCTTCGAGATAAAGAAGCTTGTCGCCACAGTCGTAATCCTGCCCGGCATATTTGAAGGCGTGGAAATCCTGGGCGGACATCAGGCGCTGCATCGCGTCGGTGAGCTGGATCTCGCCACCGGCGCCGGGGGTCTGCGTGGCCAGCAGGTCGAAAACTTCGGGCTGGAGAATGT
>JBMOGP010000314.1:0-4086 GCA_049318285.1 Hyphomonadaceae bacterium | reverse complement strand
ACACGGGCGCCATCGAGGCGGCCTTCTGGTCGATGCTGGGCGCGCGTCCGGTGGACGTGTTTGCCTTCGAGAGCTTCGGCGAAGACTGGGTCACCGACATTACCAAGCAGCTGAAGGTCGACGCCACGACCCACAAGGCCGGTTATGGCCAGCTGCCGGACATGTCGAAGGCGCGCAGGGAGGCGGATATCGTCTTCACCTGGAATGGCACCACGTCCGGCGTCAAAGTGCCGAACGGCGACTGGATCGCTGACGATCGAGAGGGCCTCACCTTCTGCGACGCGACCTCCGCCGTCTTCGCCATGCCGATCCCGTGGAACAAGATCGATGTGCTGACCTACTCCTGGCAGAAGGTTCTGGGCGGCGAGGGCGCACATGGCATCCTCATTCTCAGCCCGCGCGCCATCGAGCGGCTGAAGACCTACACGCCGAAATGGCCGATGCCGAAACTGTTCCGCATGGCCAAGGGCGGGGAAGTCACCGAGGGTATTTTCGAAGGCGAGACGATCAACACGCCCTCGATGCTGGCGACCGAGGACTATCTCGATGCGCTGGCCTGGGTCGAAGGTCTCGGCGGCGTCGAGGCGACTGTCGCGCGCTCGAACGCCAACCTCGCCGTGCTTGAAGCATGGGTGGCGAAGACGCCGTGGGTCGAATTCCTCGCGGCCGACAAAGCCATCCGCTCGAACACGTCGGTCACGCTGTCGATCACTGATCCGCGTGTGGCAAGGCTCGACGACAAGGGCCAGCAGGACTTCGTGAAGAGGTTCGTCGGCGCGCTCGAGAAGGAAAACGCAGCCTACGACATTGGTGGCTACAAGGCGGCGCCTCCGGGCCTGCGCATCTGGTGCGGCGCGACGGTGGAGGCGGCGGACCTGGAGAAGCTGACGCCGTGGCTCGACTGGGCGTTTGAGACGACTGTGGCGGAACTCTCCTAACTGTCATTCCCGGTGAAGGCGCGCAGCGCTGCAGACCTGGAACCCAATGGCGACAGCTGCGCCTGCAGCCACTGGGTTCCGGCGCTGTGCTCCGGCCGGAATGACATCGAGGTGGAAGCGATGAATCGCGAAACCAGCCAGACCATCCGCGACTGGGGCGACGCCACGTTTGGCGAAGCGCGCGATCTCACCGTGCTCGTCGCGCGCGCGCGCGGCGAGATGGATGAACTCGAGCAGGCCCTCCGCGCAGGCGACACCGCTGAAGCGGGCAGGGAGGCGGCGGATGTCGCTATCCTGCTGCATCGCCTCGCCGGGCTTCTCGGCATGGAGCTGTCCGAACAGGTCGACGCCAAGATGCAGGTAAACCGCGCGCGCAAATGGAGAGCGGCGGGAGACGGGACGGGCGGTCATGTCTGACATCACGCTCCGCGCCGCCACACATGACGACATTCCGACGCTTCTGCGCTGGGACGCCGACCCGGTCGTGATCGCTTCAGGCAGCGATGATCCCGATGCCGTCATTGCGTGGGGCGAGGACAATGACTGGGCTGAGAACATCGATCTCTACCAGCGCGATGTCTGGGAATACTGGATCGCCGAGCTTGATGGCCGACCGATTGGCTGCATGCAGATGTGCGATCCGCATCTGGAGCCGACGCAATACTGGGGCGAGATAGAACCTGACCTGCGCGCGCTCGATATCTGGATTGGCGAGGCGGATGCGCGCGGAAAGGGACATGGCGAGATGATGATGCGCCTCGCCTTCGTGCGCTGCTTTTCGGATCCGCTGGTGACGGCGATCATCATCGATCCACTCGCGTCCAACGCGCGGGCGCACAAATTCTACCAGCGTCTCGGCTTTGTCCCGACGCACCGGCAGGTCTTCCATGAGGAGGATGACTGCCTCGTTCACAGGCTCACGCGCGCCGACTGGCTCGCCCGGAATCAAGGAGACTGACCATGACCAACAAAGTGAAAGTCCTCATCGCCGACGACCTCGCGCCAGGCGCGGCCGACATATTCCGCAATCGCGGCATCGAGGTGGACATGAAGGTCGGCCTCAAGAAGGACGAGCTGATCAGCATCATCGGCGACTATGACGGCCTTGCGGTTCGTTCGGCCTGCAAGCCGGACAAGGACGTGATCGCTGCGGGCACGAAGCTGAAGGTGATTGGCCGCGCAGGCATCGGCGTCGACAACGTCGATGTGAAGGCAGCGACCGCCAAGGGCGTCATCGTGATGAACACACCGTTCGGCAACGCCATAACCACGGCGGAGCATGCGATTGCGATGATGTTTGCGGCCGCGCGCCAGATTCCGTCCGCCAGCCAGCGCACCATCGCGGGCGAATGGCCGAAGAAGGATTACATCGGCATCGAGCTGTACGCGAAAACGCTGGGCCTGATCGGCGCCGGGAATATCGGTTCGATCGTGGCCGACCGCGCGCTGGGTCTCAAGATGAAAGTCGTCGCGTATGACCCCTTCCTGACGGCTGATCGTGCGACGGCGCTGGGTGTCGAGAAGGTCGAGCTGGATGAGCTGCTGGCGCGCGCAGACGTGATCACGCTGCACACGCCGCTGACCGATCAGACGAAGAACATCCTGTCGGCCGAGAACCTCGCCAGGACGAAGAAGGGCGTGATCCTTGTCAACTGTGCGCGCGGCGGGCTTGCCGACGAGGCGGCGGTGCGTGCGGGGCTCGATAGCGGGCATATCGGCGCGGCAGCGTTCGACGTGTTCCTCGAGGAGCCGGCAAAGACCAACGTGCTGTTCGGTGCGCCCAACTTCGTGGCGACGCCGCACCTTGGCGCGTCCACCGTTGAGGCGCAGGACAATGTGGCCTTCCAGGTCGCAGAACAGATGGCGGATTACCTGCTGACGGGCGCGGTGACCAACGCGCTCAACACGCCGTCGGTGACGGCGGAAGAGGCGCCGAAGCTGAAGCCGTTCGTCGCGCTGGCTGAGAAGCTGGGGCAATTTGCCGGCCAGGTTGCTGACGGCGGCGTGTCGGAAGTTGAGATCGAATATGAAGGCGCGGTTGCAGCCTTCAATCGCAAGCCGCTGACGTCGGCAGCGCTGGCGGGCCTGCTGCGGCCGTTCCTGGCGGAAGTGAACATGGTGTCGGCGCCGGCCATCCTGCAGGAGCGCGGCGGAAGCCTGAAGGAATCGATCAACGAGGCGAGCCCGATCTATGGCTCGCTGATCCGCATCAAGGTTAAGGTCGAAGGCAAGTGGCGCTCGGTCGCCGGCGCGATCGTGGGCGGCAAGCCGCGCATCGTTGAGGTGAAGGGCATGGCGCTGGAGGCGGACTTCCAGCCCTACATGCTGTTCGTCAACAATTCGGACAAGCCCGGCTTCATCGGTGCGATGGCGGGACTGCTGGGCGAAGCGAAGGTCAACATCGCGACGTTCAACCTCGGCCGTGAAGCAGCGGGCGGGGATGCGATCGCGATCGTCGGCGTCGACCAGGATGTGCCGCCAGCGACGCTGGAGGCGATCGAGAAGCTGCCGCAGGTGCGGTATGTGAAAGTGCTGAAGTTCTAGTTGCCGGACAAGCTGGACATGAGGCGGAGGCTCGTTACCCTCCGCCTCATGAACCGCCGAGCTTTCATCGCTGCGCTAGCTGCATCCTCCGCGAGCCCTGTATTCGCGCAGGCTGCGCCATCACCTGCCGCGCCGCTGATCTATTATGCAGGGCAGGCGGGGCGGCTCACCAGTGATCGCTCCAGTCAGGGCGGAAATCCTTTTGCAAGCGCGCTGTGCGAGGTGATCGCGGGGAAGCCGTTGACGCTGGCGACATTCACGCGGCGGATGGCGGAGGCGAACCAGATCCACTCGCGCGGCTGGCAGATGATGGACTATCCGCGCGCGCTGCCTGACCCGAAGCGGCGGCTGGACAAGGGCGGGACGCGGCTCGCGCTGGTTCTGATCAATGCCGACTACTCGAAGTCTGACGCCTATTCACTGCCCGGCGCGGCGCATGATGCAAAACGTGTTCCCGAGGCCCTGATTGCGGCAGGTTACCAGACCATGCTGGTGCTTGATGCGCGTGCCGAGGAGGCGCGCGCGGCGATGGCGGAGTTTGCCGACGCGTCTAGGGCCGCCGACAATGCGATCATCTACATTGGCGGCCATGGGGCGCAGCACC
>JBMOGP010000313.1:0-4092 GCA_049318285.1 Hyphomonadaceae bacterium | reverse complement strand
GCCTTATGGCTGGCGCGTGCTGAACGTTCCGGCATCCCTGGCGCAGGGCGGACTCGCGATAGGTGACCTCGTCGTGTCCGTGAATGGCATGGGTCCGGCTGACGGCATCGCGGCGCTGTCGGGGGCAGCGCGGCGTCCGCTGCAGCTTGGGGTCGAACGCGCTGGCGGCCAGCGCGTCTCTCTTCAGTTCGTGGATGGTCTGCCGTCATGACATTTTCTGGACGGCGGGTGGCGCTTGCCCTGCTGTGTCAAATAGGCGGGGCGCTCGCCCTGACGCCGGCTCCCTCCCTGGCACAGCAGGCCGATGCAGGGATGTCGATGCGCGAGGTCGACATCCGCGCGTTCATCGAAGACGTGGCCAACGTCACAGGCCGAACCTTCATCATCGATCCCCGGGTGTCGGGCAAGGTGTCTGTCATCTCGTCACGGGCCATGACGGAGAAAGAGCTGTTCGACGTGTTCCAGGCGACGTTGCGCGCCAGCGGCTTCGCAGCGACCCCCACCGTGTCGGGCGCCTACCGCATTGTTCCCGATGAAGTCGCAGCACGTGATCCAGGCAGCCCGGGCGCAAGCGCCGCCGACCGCTATGTGACGCAGGTCTTCCAGCTGCATTATGCCGATGCAGAAGGCGCCGCCAACGCGATCCGCCCGATGCTCTCGCCCCGTGGCGCCGTCAGCACGATTAGGCGAGGCAACGCCGTCGTGATTGTCGATTTCGGATCAACCATCGCCCGCGTCCAGGAAGCACTCGCAAAGCTCGATCGCGACCCGACCATCCTGCGGTCCGTGCGCCTGACCAACACGTCAGCCGCCGAGATGGCGCGCGCACTTCAGAGCGTCGTCACGGCCGATGGTCTTGCCAGCCTGCAGATCGTGCCGGTCGCCAGCAGCAATACAATCGTCCTGCGCGGCGAGGCCGCCGCGATCGACCGCTATGCGCCGCTGCTGCAGGATCTCGACGTCCAGGCTGACTTCCGTCGCGGCGTCAGCGTTGTGTCGCTGAAGTATGCGGTGGCTGAAGAGGTCGTGCCGCTCCTCCAGCAGATATCCGCCTCGATGGAAGCGCCGGCCGGTGCGGATGGGGCGCCCGCACCCAACCGCCGCGCCAACATCGCAGCTCACAAGGCGACCAACTCCCTGATCATCAGCGCTGAGCCGGATATGCAGGAAGCGCTCACCGAGGTCGTGCGCTCGCTCGATCGCAGACGCGAGCAGGTGCTCGTGGAGGCGGTTATTGTCGAAGTCTCCGACACGGCCGCCCAGGAGCTGGGCCTCCAATTCCTGCTCGCCGGTGGAAAGGACAATACGGTACCCTTCCTCTCGACCAGCTATTCCAACGCTTCGACCAACCTTCTAGCCGTCACCGGCGCGCTGGCGACCGGCAATGACGCCACCACCGACAATCCGGCGCTCCTCGACCTGCAGCGCGCTGCAGTGGAATCGCTCCTGGGGACAACCGGCGCCTTGTTCGGTCTTGGCGGCAACCGTGATGACGGCGCCATGCTTGGCCTGATCGTCAACGCGCTGAAGCAGGACAAGGACAGCAATGTCCTCTCGACACCCTCCGTCATGACGCTCGACAACGAGCAGGCGTCGATCCTTGTCGGTCAGCAGATCCCGATCACGACCGGAGAGTCGCTGGGCTCCGCCAACACGAACCCGTTCCGCACTGTTACGCGCGAGGATGTCGGCGTGCAGCTGGAAGTCACACCCCAGATCAGCGAGAACGGAACAATTCGTCTGGCGATCCGCCAGGAGGTATCGAGCATCTTCGGCCCGGTAACGCAGTCGTCGGCCGACCTGATCACCAACCGGCGCGAGATCGATACCGTCGTGCAGGTTGATGCTGGCCAGATCATCGTCCTCGGAGGGCTGATCCAGGAAGATGTCCAGAAGGACGATCAGGGCATACCCGGCCTGCGCGATATCCCGCTTGTCGGCGGGTTGTTCGGCTCGAGGACCGAGTCGCGCCGCCGTACCAATCTGATGGTCTTTCTGCGTCCGACCATCGTGAATACTGCCGAACAGGCGATCGATGTCACAGCGCGGCAGTATGGCGCCGTGCAGGGCTTTGACGGGCTCGACCCGCTGATCCGCCAGAAGATCGAGACAGACTTCCGGCTCAGTCAGCCGCTGTCGGCGCCAAGGCCTCCAGCCGCCACCACGCCGCCATGATGGAAGCAGTTACAGCCTCGGTGGCGCAGACCTTCGACTACGGTTTCGCGAAGGAGCACGGGGTCGTACTGCTTTCGGACGGAGAGCCCTGGCGGGTCGGCTTTCGCGAGGGCGGTGATCCGCTCACGCTCGTCGAGGTGCGTCGCGTCATTGGACGTCCCTTCGAGGTGGTGACCCTCGCAAGCATCGCCTTTGACGACGCGCTTTCGCATCGCTACGCGGTCACGTCCGAAGCCACGCGGCGCATTGCAACGGGGCTCGATACCGAGCATGCGCTCGACCTCCTGTCTGAGGAAGCTGGCGCGGCGGCAGACCTTCTCGACAGCGAGGATGACGCACCCATCATCCGCCTGATAAACGGACTGATCTCCGAAGCGATTACCCAGGGTGCCTCGGACATCCATCTCGAGCCGTTCGAGAACGCCGTCATCGTGCGCTTGCGCATCGACGGCGTCCTGCGTGAAGCCCTGCGTGCGCCTGCCAAGGCCAAGGCGCGACTGGTCTCCCGAATCAAGGTGATGGCGCGGCTGGACATCGCAGAGAAGCGCCTGCCGCAGGATGGACGCATGTCCCTGACCCTCGGGGGACGCGGTGTCGATGTGCGAATTTCGACATTGCCCTCCCGGCATGGCGAACGCGTGGTCATGCGCATACTCGACAAGGACCAGAGCCTGCGCACGCTCGAGGGGCTCGGCATGTCGCCGGCCATTCTCAAGCGCTTCGGCGACACGCTGGAAGCTCCGCACGGGATCGTGCTGGTCACCGGGCCGACGGGTTCGGGCAAGACGACCTCTCTCTATGCGGCGCTCAACCTGCTGAATGACAAGTCGCGTAACATCCTCACGGTCGAGGATCCGATCGAGTATGCAGTCGAGGGCATTGGCCAGACACAGGTCAACCCGCGCATTGGAATGACATTCGCTGCTGGACTGCGGGCGATCCTGCGCCAGGACCCGGACGTCGTCATGGTAGGTGAGATCCGCGATGTCGAGACCGCGCAGATCGCCGTGCAGGCCAGCCTGACCGGGCACCTGGTGTTCTCCACCGTTCACACCAATGACGCCGTTGCAGCGGTTACGCGACTGCGGGACATGGGCGTCGAGCCCTATCTGCTGGCCTCGACGCTGCGGCTGGTGCTGGCGCAGCGCCTCGTGCGGCGGCTCTGCGATGCATGCAAGCGGCCGGCTGTCCCAGGTCAGCGCGAAGCGGAGATGATGCGTGCGCTCGGCCTTGAGCCGCACGTCTTCGAAGCGACAGGATGCCAGGCCTGTGGCGGTTCGGGTTATGTCGGCCGGATCGGCCTCTACGAGTGTATGGCCGTGGACGACGACATCCGTAGCATGATCCACTCCGGCGCAACCGAGCAGGAGATGGGCGCCCACGCCTTCCGCAACGCTGATCGCCTGCTCGCCAGCGGGTTGCGGTGCGCCGCTGCTGGCGTCACCTCGCTCAGCGACGTGTTGCGCACAGCCGGCGCGGCTGGCCTGGAGTAGGGCATGGCGCGCTACTCCTATGTTGCGATCGATCAGGATGGCCGCGAACGGCGCGGTGGTCTCGAGGCTCAGAACGAGCTGGCGGCGCGTAAGTCATTGGCCTCGCGCAAGCTCGTCGCAGTCGAGATTTCGTCGGGCGAACGCCTCGCGCGACCCGCGCCTGCCGAAAGGCCAGGGGTGCCTGTGCGCGGCGTCCTGCGCCACCGCGATCTCGTTGTCATCACGCGCCAGCTTGCGACCCTTGTGGGCGCAGCCGTGCCCGTGGATGAGGCACTGGGCATCCTTGCGGCCCAGCAGGAACGCGCTGGAGCGCGCCGTATCATGGAATCGGTTCGCGCAGGCGTGCAGGAAGGCTCGCGCCTCGCGGTCGCCATGGGGCGTCACAAGGACAGCTTTCCGGCCTCCTATCGCGCGGCTATCTCGG
>JBMOGP010000312.1:0-4116 GCA_049318285.1 Hyphomonadaceae bacterium | reverse complement strand
GCCACCTCGCGTGTGGCGACGAAGACAGCGCGTCAAATCCTGTCCAGCTTGCCCGCTTCCGGAAGGCCACTGCGCTCTGGCCTGGTGTCCCGCGCAGCTTGTCCGCCACCGGCGGCACATATCTCGGCGGCGACTATCATTTCGATGAGATCCGGCCAGGCATCGGGCTGTATGGCGGAGGCCCCGCGCCCGCTGAGGGAATCGCGCCACGCACTGTTTTGGCACTCACCGCCCCGATCCTTCAGGTCCGTGATGTCAAGCAGGGCGAGACGGTCGGTTATGGTTGCTCCTGGACCGCGTCCGCCGACAGCCAGACCGCCACCGTTGGCCTCGGCTATGCGGACGGCTACCTCCGCAGCGCCTCCAACCGGACGCACGTCTACGTTCGGGGCCAGAAGCGCGCAATCCTCGGTCGCGTTTCCATGGACCTTATCGCCATAGACGTGACCGGACTTTCTGTGTCCACGGGGGATGACATCGAGATTCTCGGCCCCAACATGCCCCTCTCGGAGGTGGCTGCCGCCATGGGGACGATCGATTACGAAATCCTGACACGGCTGGGCAGCCGGCTCGAGCGGCGCTATGCGGGGGACGAATGACGACCTCCCCGACGCAGACAAGTCTCATTGAGGATAGCGCTCTCCTGCGTCCTTTCCGCCTCATCGGCCGAACGGTGCTTGCCGGATTCCGCGAGATCGGACGCATTGCGACGTTCTCCGGCCGCGTGCTGCTCGCATGTGTGACGCCGGTGATCTTCGTGCGCGAAGTCCTGCGGCAGTGCCTCAAGATCGGCTTCTTCTCGCTTCCAGTTGTCGGCCTCACGGCGGTCTTCATCGGCGCCGCACTCGCTCTCAACATCTACACAGGCGGCGCACGCTTCAATGCAGAACAGTTCGTACCCAACATCGTTGCCGTGGGCATCACGCGTGAGCTTGGGCCAGTTCTCGCGGCGCTTATGCTTGCCGGTCGGGTCAGCGCCGGCATCGCCGCCGAAATCGGCGCCATGCGCGTGACCGAACAGATCGACGCGTTGCTAACTCTGTCGACGAAGCCCGAACGCTATCTCTATGCGCCGCGCGTGATCGCCGGCATCCTGACGCTGCCGCTGCTGGTTCTGGTCGCAGACATCATTGGCGTATTGGGTGGTTATCTGGTCGCCGTGGGCGCACTCGACTTCAACGGCTCGCTCTACCTGCGTAACACTTGGAACTTCGTCACCGGCAATGACATCTGGTCCGGCCTGATCAAGGCGGCCTTCTTTGGCGGCATCATCTCTCTCATGGGCTGCTATCAGGGCGACCGGTCGAAGGGTGGCGCTGGCGGCGTGGGCCGGGCAGCGACCCTTGCCGTCGTCGGCGCGGCGGTGCTGGTGCTCGCGTCGAACTATCTCCTCACCTCTATCTTCGTGAGGATCGGTCTGTGATCGAATTCTCGCACAAGCCAATTCTCGAACTACGCAACGTGCACAAGTCGTTCGGCGACAAGCATGTGCTGCGAGGCGTCGACCTCACAGTCGCGCCGGGGCAATCGCTCGTGATCATCGGCGGCTCGGGTACGGGCAAGTCCGTCACCATCAAATCCGCGCTTGGCCTGATGACGCCCGAACTGGGCGAGATCCTCTTCGATGGACTACCGATAACCGATTCCAAACAGCTCGACGCGCTGCGGAGGCGGACCGGCATGCTGTTTCAGGGCGGTGCGTTGTTTGACAGCCTCACCGTCTGGGAAAACGTCGCCTTCGCGCTGCTCTACCGGGATGGCGTAAGCCGCGCGGAAGCAAAACGGCGCGCCATCGAGAATCTCGCCAAGGTCCGCCTGCCCGCATCTGCTGCAGACCTGCGCCCCGCTGAACTGTCCGGCGGCATGCAGAAGCGCGTCGCCCTTGCGCGCGCGATCATCGCAACGCCCGAGCTTATCTTCTTTGATGAACCCACCACTGGCCTCGACCCGATAACTGCCGATGCCGTGAACAATCTCATCGTCGAACAGGTGAAAGCGCTGGGTGCCGCCGCCGTTTCGATCACCCACGATATGGCGTCCGTCCGCAAGATTGCCGACGACGTCGCCATGCTCCACGAAGGCCGCATCATCTGGCGTGGTCCTGTGTCCGCCCTAGACGTCTCCGGCAATGCCTACATCAACCAGTTCGTGAACGGCCGCGCAGAAGGCCCGATCCAGCCGGCGATCTGATTCGAGCAGCAAGCGCCCCCCCTGTTGCCCCCGGCCCACACCTCGGCCACTACTCGTTACGCAACCCTGTAAGAATCCGCAGGGCGACACGACTATCAGACTGGCGCGGGCATCAAGAGCTGCTTCAGCGGCCTGGAGAACGGGACATCGATGGCCATCCTCAGGCTGGATCATGTCGTGAAGCGTTTCGGCGAATTCACCGCCGTCGATGATCTATCGTTTGAAGTCGCAGAAGGCGGCATTTTCGGATTTCTCGGCGGCAATGGCGCAGGCAAGACCACCAGCCTGCGAATGGCGCTCGACATCATCCGCCCCTCTTCAGGCACGATCGAAATCCTCGGCCGCAAGCCCGGTCGCGAGAATGCATCCGAGATCGGCTTCCTGCCGGAAGAGCGCGGCCTCTATCGACGGATGACCGTGCTCGACACCATCGTCTACTTCGGTCGCCTGAAGGGGATGGAGGCTGCTGCGGCAAAAACGGAAGCCGAGCGTCTCATTGAACGCTTCGGGCTGTCCGAGTGGACCAGGTCCATGGTCGAGAAGCTGTCGAAGGGCATGTCGCAGAAGGTCCAGGTGGCAGCTGCCATGGTGAACCGCCCACGGCTCCTCATCCTGGACGAACCCTTTTCAGGTCTCGACCCGGTGAACCAGAAAGTTCTTGAGGACCTCGTCATCGAAATGGCGAGAGCTGGCTCCACCGTCGTCTTCTCAACCCACATCATGCAGCACGCCGAACGACTTACGAACCGTATCGTGCTTCTTGCGCGTGGGCGGAAGGTGTTCGAAGGCACGCAGGAAGAAGCGCGCGCGCGTCTGCCCGGTCGACTTACACTGGTCTCGGAAGCAGATCCTTCAAGCCTCCCCGGCATAGCATCGGCGACGCGCGCCGCCGCTGCAAATGGCTGGAACAGCTGGGACGTGTCGCTGAAGCCAGCCGTTGCGCCCGGCGACCTGCTGGAGGTCTGCACGCAGAATGGCTTTGCCTTGCGTGGATTTGAAAGCCACCGCCCGAGCCTGCACGACGTGTTCATCCACCTTGTCGGCCCCGAGCAGGAGACGCTGCCGTGAAGAACATTCTTCTCGTTGCCGCCCGCGAATACAAGCAGATCGCCTCCACGCGGGGTTTCTGGGTAATGCTCCTCGTCCTGCCCGTCGTCATCGGCGTCAGCCAGATCGCTGGCCGCTTCTTCCGGCCGCAGACAGATTCCGCCTATGTCCTGGTAGACCAGTCCGGACAATACGAAGCCGCCATCGATCGTCGCCTCAATCTAAACTACCAGCGCGTCGAACTCGGCGCCCTGTCGGCCTATGTGCAGCGCTGGGAGCTCGGCGCCATCCAGCCCGACGCCATCTGGGCCAAGGGCGAACGCTGGTTCAGCGATGATCAGGTTGCTCAGTTCGTTGCTGAAGGCGGCATCGACGCCGCGTGGGAACGGATAGCACCAGGCAAGCCGAAGGAAGCGCCTGCCTACGTCATCGATCCTCCAGCCTATGTCAGGGCGCCAATGCCGTCCGGCGTCACGGATCAAAAGGGAGCCGACGCGTTCGCCGAGGCGCTCGCAGAGCCGCTGAAGGGTGACGAGATCGACACGCCGGATGGCAAGCGCCCGCTTGCGCTTGCTGTATGGATACCTGCCGAGGTGTCATCAACCTCGCCGGTCCGCATGTGGACCAATGGCGCGCCGAACACCACGTTGGTGGACAATGTCCGCAACGAGATAACGCGGGTTCAGCGCGCTCGCGCATTGGAAACCAGCGGCCTGGCGCCGGAGATCGCAACAAGCATCGCGAACATTGCTACGCCGATCGATCTCAGCGCCCCGCCGCAGGGCGCAGGCCGTGAGCAGGTCGTGATCCGTTCCGCCCTGCCGCTTGCGATGGTCTACCTGCTGCTGGTCACCGTGATGACCACAGGATCCATGATGC
>JBMOGP010000311.1:0-4142 GCA_049318285.1 Hyphomonadaceae bacterium | reverse complement strand
CGCGGCTTGCGCGCCTCGGGCCGCCGCTGTTGTTCGTCGTTGGACATGATGGCTATCCGTCCCCAAGCCCTGAAACTGGGGCCTGCGGGATAACCCATCGGCTTCCTTGCCGCAACACGCGGCAACGCGTCCACCCGCCAGCCCTAATGATAGTTGAAGGCGAACACCGCCTGGCCGGCGAAATCGTTGTAACGCAGGTCGTATCCGCCACGGTTGGCGTTGGTGATCATGAATACCACTTCTGACTTGCCGTTGCCGTCGAAGTCGCTGGCGTCGAGCAGCTGGAGACCCTCGCCCAGATAGCGAGCATCGCCCGCTGGCGATATCGCAAAGGTCTGCGGTGCAAACGCCGTATCGTCCGCCGGACCATCGCAGCGATACCCCTTGAGATTTGCCGTCGCGACGCTCCAGCCAGCGGCGGACGCCGCACCGCCCGAAATCACGATGTCGGCGTCCTGATACGTGACCGGCCTCGGCTCGTTTGCCTCCGCGGTTGCGCAGTTACCGACGTTGGCGAACAGGCTGCGGAAAGCCACCTTGATTGCGGCGACGGCCTTGGCCGGCACAGGTGCAGCCTTCCAGGCGTCGGCATCCGCCCCGACAGGCGCCGAAACGGCGAGCAGCGGACGATAGATCGGCACGCCGTTGTTGCCCGCGAATTCCATGGATCGCTCGCCGACGGTGGGCGGCGTAAAGCCGGCCGCCAACTCTTGCGAGCCCACGTCAGCATAGAGTTGCCACGCTGCTGGCGTGCTTGCCAGGACCGCGCCCCGCGTTCCGCCATGATGGATCACGGTCCAGTCGACCGACGCAGGAAAATCCGCGGGCACACTGGCGAGGCATGACATGTCCGTGCACTGCGGTTCGAGCGAGGTCCAGCCTTCCTTGTCCTTCCGGAACACCGCACGGACGACAAACCGAGCGGCCTCGGCGTTCGTCGCCCCGGGACGGTCCTCGAGTACGCCCACGGTCACCGGCATCAGTGGGGCCTCCGCGACTGGCGTTGCCGCGTCTGTTACGGTCGTGGGCGCGGAGGGGCTACACGTGGAAATGGCGAGTGCGAACGCAAGCAGGTCAAGGCGGGGCATACGTAAATCTCCGGAGGGAGAACCATCTGGTCACGTCCGGTCGTCGCGGGCCACCGATGTTGCCCAAACATGACAGTCCGCTTTCGCGAAGGCTTAACGACCGGTTGAGAGACTGAAGCCATGAAGCGCCTCGCCATCCTGCTCCCGCTCGCCCTATGGGCGGCTGGGACTTCTAACGCAGACCCCCTCGCCGCGCAGGTCGCAGCCGAGGCTAAGCGTCTGCTGGCTCAAGTCTCGACCGTCCAGAGTTCCGCGGCAGCCCGTCCCGGCGCGAAGCCGCAGCCGATCACCCCCGCCCTGTCCGCCGAGTTGCAGCGCTTCGGCCTCGCCGCCAGCCGTCTGTCCAGCGAGATCGACCAGCGCGGCGGGCCGGCCGACCTGCGCTGCATCTTCCGCGGCATCGCCGAGGAGACCGGCAAGCAGCTCACCGCCGCCAGCGCAGCAGCAACCGGCGCCGAACAGGCCAAGGCGCTCGGCAGGCTCACGCACATGTTGAAGGACGCCATCGACATCGCACCCGCCTTCGGCGGAAATGCGACCGCTGCCAGCTCATCCCGGGCGGCGGCGGCGCAATGTCCCGCGGTGCAGTTCTGATCAGTATTTGACGTCGCAGCCGTACGGCACTGTAGCCGCCGGATCCGGCGCCTTACCTGCCTTGAGATTGGTAAGCGCCGCCGCCACATAGTTCGTAGCCTTTGGAACATCATCGAGCTTGTTGGACTGGATCGAGTCGATCGCGCCGTTGTAGGCGACCTTCCCGTCCGGCGTGATGATGTAAATGTGCGGCGTGGTCTTCGCGCCGTAAGCACGGCCCATCGAACCATCCGGATCGAGCAACACATGCGTCGGCTTCGCGCCGCGGTCCGCCGTCAGCCTGTCTGCCTGCTCGGGCGAGACATGCCCCTGCGAACCCGGTTTGGACGAGATCACCGACAGCCAAACAACGCCGTCCTTGGCGGCGGACGCCTGCGTGTTCTGCATGTTTCTAGAGTTGTAGTGCTTCTGCACGAACGGGCAGCCATTGTTCGTCCACTCGATGACGACGGTCTTGCCCTTGAAGTCCGCCAGCGAGATTTCCTTGCCGGCAGTGTTCACCTCCCTGAACGCCGGCGCGGCATTACCCGGAGGCGCGGCGTTCGCGCTGGAAACCATCAGCGCCGCACCGGAGATGGCGGCGGCGGCGCCGATGCCAAGGATCATCGGCAGACGTTCACGCTTCGATATGCCCATCCAGCAACTCCCTCGGATGCAACCTGTCCACGCCCCGTGCTGACGCCGGTCAGATCGAGCCCGCAGCTTCTTTAACCGCCTGCTGAATCTGTCCGGCTGAGAGCAACCCGTCGAACTTTCGCGGTTCGCCGCCGGAAGCCGGATAGACAAGGTACAACGGCACGCCGCCCGCACCATGCCGCTTCAGCTCCTCGAAAATCACACTATCCTTATTGGTCCAGTCAGCCTCAAGGAACGCCACATTCAAATCGGCAAAGGTCTTCTGGACTGCTGCATCATGCATCGCGCCCTTGTTTACCTGGCAGGTGACGCACCACCGCGCCGTGAAGTCCACGAAGATCACGCGACCCTCTGCCTTCAGCTCAGCTATGCGTTCTGGCGACCAGGTGCTGGCGGTCACAACAGCGGCGGCCGAGGCGGGCGGTGACAGCGTCCCAAACACAGGCACGGCGAATGCGGCGAGGATTACTGCGGTCGACATCGCGCGTCCGGCAGCGCTTCCGCCCACCCGCGTCGCCAGCCAGATGCCGAAGGACAGCGCAATCGCCCCGCCCAGCGCCCAGATCACGCCATCCGCGCCGGCCTGCGCCGACAGCACCCAGAGCAGCCACAGCGCCGTGAGGAACATCGGGAAGGACAGCGCCTGCTTGAACGTGATCATCCATTTGCCTGGCTTTGGCAGCACTTTGGCGAAAGCAGGCGTGAAACTCAGGATCACGAACGGTGCCGCGAGACCGACGCCGATCATGATGAAGATACCAAGCACGATCGGCGGTGGTTGTGTCATGGCAGCGCCAACGGCGGTTGCCATGAAGGGGCCGACGCATGGCGCACCGACAAACGCTGCCAGCAGGCCGGTGAAGAATGCACCCGTCGCGCCGCCGCGATCAGCGAGCCTGCCGCCCACTCCCATCAGCGAGCCGCCCATCTCGAACACGCCGAGCATGTTGAGGCCGACCGCGAACATCACCAGCGCAAATATCGCGGTGACCCATGAATACTGAAGCTGGAAGCCGAGCCCGGCAGACGTATCGCCGGCAGCCTTCAGGCCGACCAGAATGGCGCCGATAACCGCGAAGCAGAGAACGACGCCCGCAAGATAGGCGAGGCCATGGGCTCGCAGTTCCTTGGGATCATGCGCCGCATGAACAAGGCTCGCCGCCTTGATGGTCAGCACAGGCAACACGCACGGCATAAGATTGAGAACCAGACCGCCGAGGAAAGCCAGACCCAAAGCGACAAGCAGCTGGTCGATCGGCAGCATGGGCGCCACTTCGATGGATGCCGCGGCCGAGAACAATGTGGTCGTCACGCTCGCGGGTACCACGCCGGGTGCTGCCTGCACCTCCCACCCCAGCATCCTGCCGTCCGCGTTCTCGATGCCGATGATCCCGGCCAGCGCGTTTTCGCCAGGCTTCGCGAACATCGTGTTCGCCTTCACCTCGACCGAGACGCCATCGAGGCCGCTGCGCACGACCTGCGGCGCCGCGTGCAGAAGCTCTGCACCGTAAGGGAAGAACCGTATCGATTTGGCCGACACGACAGCCGACGCGAGGCTGTCGTCGATGACCCCGACCTTGAACGTGTCCCCCGAACGCTCGACAAGCGACTGCCCTGTCAGAGCCACAGGAATGCCCGGCAGGGCCTCTGCGATGATCTTGCTGGCCGCATCGTCGGACGAAATCGTCGCCGCAATCGGCAGCTGTGCTGAAAGCGTCACCGCCTCCGGGATGCAGATGTCGGCGCAGATCAGGTAGTCAAACGTCGCGCCGATCGTCAGGGGGGTGCCAACGGCAGCCTCCGGCGCGATCTTCACCTCGAAGG
>JBMOGP010000310.1:0-4149 GCA_049318285.1 Hyphomonadaceae bacterium | reverse complement strand
TCTTCCACGCGCAGCTCGCGCAGAAACGAGTTCAGCGTGTCCTTGAGGCGCGGCATCATCTCCGGCACCTTCGCAAACGCAGACGTCGTGCTGGATTCAAGCGAGAGCTCGAGTTCCATCATCACGGCGCGCGAGCCGCTGGCCGAAGCAAGGTTCAACACCAGCTTGGGCATTGCATAATAGCAGGGGTTACCTGACGCGCATGGCAGTGTGCGGCCGACCTCGCCCGCGTCTTCGGCTGTGCCGCCAGCGTCTCCGCCGTGATCGCCGCCTCCAGCGTGGTCGGCGCCGTGATCATCGGCGGGAGCTTCAGCATGCTCGCCCTCGGCCTCGACATGCTCACCCTCCTCGCTCGCTTCGGCGGCGACAGCGGCAGGCGCGCCGCCACCCATCAGCATCATCGCGGCGGCGCTGCCGCCGCCCACGACAAGGACGGCGGGGAGAGCGATGAAGAGCACGAGCGTCTTGCCGGCCATCTTCTTCTTCTTGGCGGGCGCGCCCTCGGCGCCTTCGGCACCTTCGACGGCCGGCGCTTCGGCGTCGGCCGCTTCGGGTTTCTTAGGCTTTTCCTTCTTGGGCTTTTCCTTCTTAGCCTTTTCCTTCTTGGCCATGGCAGCGTTCCCAGTGAATCAGTCTCGCCCGGCGCTCCGGGCTACCCCGCAAAATCACCTCCGGAAGGTTAAGGATTGATGGAGATGGGCAATTCCTGCCGGGTCGGTTGCTGCCGGGAGAGCTGTGCCTGGCAATGTCTCGTTAACCCTCGGCCCTCATGCTGGGGTGAATTCGAGCGTCCGCTGCAGAAAACGCGGACCTAGCACAGCCTGGCTCCAGCGCTGCCAAAGCGCAGCGTGGGGACAAACGGCGGCCCATG
This sequence comes from Hyphomonadaceae bacterium, assembly GCA_049318285.1. GTDB lineage: Bacteria > Pseudomonadota > Alphaproteobacteria > Caulobacterales > Hyphomonadaceae > UBA7672. The sequence continues at coordinate 3,278 of JBMOGP010000310.1, read as the reverse complement.
GACAATTCATTCATGGTCGGCCTGTCCGCGCAGCAGGTGCTGCGGCGACGGATGGACACGACCGCAAACAACCTCGCGAACATGACGACTGCCGGCTTCAAGGTCGAGCATGTGGTCTCGCGTGAGCTTTCCGAGAAGCCGGCGACAGCTTCCGACAACCCTGCTGACATCGCCTTCACCGACGCCTGGATGCTGCAGCGCGACTTTTCGACGGGACCGCTCGAGCGCACCGGCAATCCGCTGGATTTCGCGCTGGAGGGCGAAGGCTTCTTTGTCGTGCAGGCTCCCGGCGGCGAAGCGTTCACGCGCGATGGCCGTTTCGGCCTCGACGAGCAGGGCCAGCTGGTCACACGCAATGGCGAACCTGTGATGGGCGATGGCGGACCGATCACGATCGATCCGGCCGGCGGGCCTCTGTCGGTTTCGCGCGAGGGTTCGATCAGCCAGGATGGCGCCGTGCTGGGCACGTTGAGGGTGTCGGCCTTCCAGACGCCGGGCGGACTGGAGCGCATCGGCTCCAACCTCTGGCGCGCCACGGATGAGGCGCCGCAGCCGGCGACGAACCCCAGGATTGCCGCCGGCTTCATCGAGGGTTCGAACGTCAACGCGGTGCTTGAGCTGACCGAGATGATCGAGATCAGCCGCGCCTACACGTCCATTTCAAAAATGATCGCGCAGGCAGACGAGCTGCGCGGGACATCGATCGAAAAGCTGGCCCGAGTTGGCTGACGACCCTAGGAGACGCAGATGCGCGCACTGAACACTGCCGCGACGGGCATGCAGGCCCAGCAGCTCAATGTCGAGGTTATCGCGAACAACATCGCGAACATGAACACGACGGGTTTCAAGCGCCAGCGCGCCGAATTCCAGGACCTGCTCTACCAGAATGTCGAGCGCATGGGCGTTCAGTCGTCGGATGCCGGCACCATCGTTCCGACCGGCGTGCAGGTAGGCGTCGGCGTCAAGGCGGGATCGGTCTATCGTGTGACCGAACAGGGCTCGGTCACCCAGACGCAGAATCTCTACGACGTCGCCGTCCAGGGCGAGGGCTATTTCATCGTCCAGCTGCCCGATGGCCGCGACGCCTATACCCGGGCTGGCAATTTCTCGCTCTCGGCGGACGGACAGCTTGTGACCAAAGATGGCTTTACCGTCGCCCCGGGCGTCAGTGTGCCGCAGGACGCAGTTGGCGTTTCGATCAACCGGCAGGGCGTGGTGCAGGCGATCATGGCCGATGGCAGCGCGCCCCAGGAAGTCGGTGCGCTGGAGCTGGCGCGCTTCGTCAATCCGGCTGGTCTTGACGCGATCGGCGGCAATTCGTTCCTCGAGACGCCTGCATCCGGCGCCGCCAATCGCGGCCTGCCCGGCTCAGTGGGTTTCGGCACGGTGCAGCAGGGCTTCCTCGAGACGTCGAACGTCAATGCGGTGACCGAGATTTCCGCGCTGATCACGGCCCAGCGCGCCTATGAGATGAACTCGAAGGTCATCACGACGACTGACGAGATGCTCCGCTCCACCAGCAACCTGCGGTAAGCTTCATGATCCGCATCAACGCCCTCGTCTTCGCTTTTCTGGCGCTGGCGCCTGTTGCAGGCGCCCAGGGCAAGCAGGTGAGCGGCGACTGGATCAGGCTGGGCGATGTCGCGCCGGTGACGGGCGAGGCGGCGGATCTTCTGATCGGGCCTGCGCCGCCTGTGGGCCAGACGCTCTCGCTGGACCCGGCCTTTCTGGTTTCGACTGCGAAGAGTGCGGGCGTCCTGCTCGCCATCCCGCTCGATGTGCCGGTGATGGTGACGCGCACGGGCAATGCGACAGCGGCGAATGCAGCGCGCCCGGCCAATCCGGCGCGGCAGATCGCTGGCGATGCGCGCGATGGCCAGGTTCTGGTGCTGGCACGCGATGTTCCGCGCGGCGGTATCATCACGGATGGCGATCTCGCCTGGCAGGCTGCGAACCCGTCGCGGCCGGTGCGCAATGGCGTCGATCCGGACGCTGCTGTCGGCATGGAGGCGCGGCGGCTGCTGAAGGCGGGACAGGCGCTGCAGGCGGCCGACCTCAAGGCGGCTGCCGTGATCCGCAAGGGCGATCCGGTGACGTTGATTTATGCGACGGCGGGCGTGAAGCTGACCGTCGACGGTGTCGCGCAGAACGAAGCTGCGAAGGGCGAGGCCGTGCGCGTGCTCAACAGCTATTCGAGGCGAACGATCGAAGCCGTGGCGAATGCGCCCGGCGAGGCGCGGGTCAACTGAGGCGGATGCAATGAAGACGACAATCACGACGGGCGCCGGATTTGCCACGCTGCTGCTTGGCGGATGCGCAGGGCTGGGCGATGTGGTCGCGCCGCCGCAACTGACACAGATCCAGAACCCGGCGACGATTGCAGGATCGCAGCGCGTTTCCATGCCGTTGCCTGCGCCGATGATGGAGACGGCTGCGCCGAATTCGCTGTGGCGCACGGGCGCGCGCTCCTTCTTCAACGACCAGCGCGCGGCCAAGATCGGCGACATTCTCACCGTGAACATCGAGATCCAGGACTCGGCGCAGGTGAACAACACGACCGCGCGCAGCCGCACGTCCAACACCGAGGCCGGCATTCAGGCGCTGGCTGGCCTTGAAGGCAATCTTGTCGGGTCGGGCGTCTCGCTCGATCCGGCGGTAGGTTTTGATTCCACCACCAGTTCAAATGGCACGGGATCGGTGAACCGGCAGGAGTCAGTGAACCTGACCGTCGCCGCCGTCATCACGGACAGGCTGCCGAACGGCAATCTGGTGATCGGCGGCAGCCAGGAAGTACGGATCAACAACGAGCTGCGCGAACTGCTGGTGTCGGGCGTGATCCGTCCGGAGGATGTGGCGGCTGACAACACGATCGCGCACACCAAGATCGCCGAGGCGCGCATCTCGTATGGCGGGCGCGGCGATATAAGCCAGGTCCAGCGCGACAAGTATGGCAAGCTGCTCTACGATCAGATCGCGCCTTTCTAGCAGCAAGCGTTCCTCGCAGCGGGATCGTCACATTTTCGGATCGCGGGCGCCTGCTGCGCGTTCTGCGCGTGGATCTTCTGATGCCTGTGATGGACGGGCTGGAGGCGGCGCGCACGCTGAGGCTTCACGAACGCGAAGGTGATCGGGAGGGTCATACCTGCACAGGGCGCGGGGGCGGTCCGTTCGCCAGGCAGCTGGATCAGGTCGCATCCGGGGCTTGTCTGGAACCGCCGCCTGTCCGTCTCAAGCCGCGTTGCGCCTCGCGGCCTTCTTGACCTTGTTGATCGCGTAGG
>JBMOGP010000309.1:0-4150 GCA_049318285.1 Hyphomonadaceae bacterium | reverse complement strand
CAGGACACAGCGACGGGGAATTTCACCAAGATCGTGCAGCGCGTTCCGGTGAAGATCGTGCTGGACCGGCAAGCGCTTGAGACGGGCCTGCTGCGCGCCGGCCTGCAGGTGACGGCCACGGTCTCCACCAAGCCTGACTGCAAGTAGAGATGAGCGCGACCGCTATCACAGCCCCGCCGGGAGCGTACACGCCTCCGGCCAGGGGAACGCGCGAAAGCCTGATGCTCAACATCGGCTTCTTCGCGATGGTGGTCGGCATGTTCATGGCGATCCTGGACATCCAGATCGTCGCCTCCTCCATTGCACAGATCCAGGCGGGCGTTTCGGCGTCGGCTGAAGAGGTCGCGTGGATCCAGACGAGCTATCTGATCGCCGAGGTGATCGGGATTCCGCTTTCGGGCCTGCTCAACCGCGCACTCTCGATGCGGAGGCTGTTCGTGTTCTCGGCGGGCGGGTTCACAGCTGCAAGCGTGCTTTGCGCGTTTGCATGGGACATCAACAGCCTGATCGTGTTCCGCTGCATCCAGGGCTTTCTGGGCGCTGCGATGATCCCGACCACGATGGCGGCTGCGTTCACGCTGTTCGGGCCCAACCGGTCGATGCTGCAGCAGGTGGCGGTGGGGATGGTGGCGACGCTGGCGCCGTCGATCGGGCCGACGCTTGGCGGATGGCTGACCGAGAACATGAGCTGGCAGTGGCTGTTTCTCGTCAATGTGATCCCGGGGATCATCGTGGCGATACTGGTGTGGAACCTGACGCCGAAGCTGCCGACGCAGCTGAGCCTGATCCGCAACATCGACATCATCGGCCTTGCAGCCATGGCGCTGTTCCTCGGCTCGTTCGAATATGTGTTCGAAGAGGGCCCGGCTGCGGGCTGGATCGAAGACGAGCATCTCATTGTCTGGATGCTCCTCTGTTCGCTGGCGGCGGTGGTGTTCTTCTGGCGCGCCTTTACGCGGGCGAACCCGGTCGTTGATCTGACGATCTTCAAGGATCGCAATTTTGCGGTCGGCTCGACGGTCGCCGTGATTGTGGGCTTCGGCCTGTTCGGGTCGATCTACCTGACACCGCTCTTTCTCGGCACGGTACGCGGCTACAACTCGCTTCAAATCGGACAGATCATGAGCGTTGGCGGTATCGCCATGTTCATCGGCGGGCCGATCACCGGTGTGCTGATCCGCAAGGTGGATCCGCGTTACGTGCTGGCGACCGGGCTCTCGCTGGCGGCGATCGGGCTTTACTGGAACAGTTTTCTGACGGCGGAATCCTCATTCGAGGAATTGTTCTGGCCGCAGGCGCTGCGCGGCCTCGGCCTGATCATGTCGATGATCCCGTCGAATTTCATCGCGCTTGGCACCCTGCCACCGCACAAGATGCCGAATGCCACGGGCCTGATCACGGTGTGCCGCAACCTTGGCGGCGCGGTCGGGCTTGCGGCGATCAACACGATGCGGCTCAACTACACAAACCTGCACAACCAGGAGATTGCCGCGGGGCTCGATCCGTCGCGGCCGGAGGTTCAGGACTTTTTGCTGCAGGCGGAGGCGAGCCTGCGTGCGGCGGGCAATCCCGATCCATCGGCCGCGGCGCTTGGGCAGCTGGTGCGGCGGATGCAGATCGAGTCGAACGTGATGACGTTCAACAACCTGTTCCTGGTGATGTCGATCTGCTTTGCGCTGATACTGTGCCTTGCGCCGTTGCTGAAACGGCCTGCGGCTGCCAGTGGCGGATCGTCCGCGGAGGCGCACTGAGCTGACATCGGCCCCTCTTGGGCGCCTCCCGCGCCGCCATGCATCGCGGCAAGACCTCCCCCATGTGGCGGGACGTCTTGCCCCGCCGCAGGCGGGGGAACAGAGCTCTCAAAAGCGAGGTGACGCGCGAAGCGTGTCGCAAGGGGCCGCGCACGCAGCGGACGTATTGTTCACATCCTCTTGTGCACCGTTTGAGGAACCCTACCTCTTGCTCTGGATCAGAACCCGGCCGACAGGCGGGCGTATGGTCTGCCGGGATGCCGGTTGCGGGTCCCGGGACTTATCTGTCGACTGCTTTTTGCAAGGGTCAATCAATGGACTTCGAACGCTATACCGAGCGCGCACGCGCAGACGTTCAGAGCGCCCAGACGAGCGCGCTCGCCAGCGGCCACCCACAGATCCTGCCGGAACATCTGGTGAAGGCGATGTTCGCGGACCGCGACCGTCTTGCGCTGAACCTCATTCGCGCCGCCGGGGGCAATCCGGAACTGGCGCATTCCAACATCGACAAGCTGCTGGACTCGCACCCGAAGAGCACGGGGGGATCGCAGCCGGGGCTGAGCCAGGATCTCGCGCGACTGTTCCAGATGGCGGAGGAAGACGCGAAGTCGGCGGGCGACGATTATGTCACCGTGGAGCGGCTACTGCTGTCGGCGAGCAAGATGAAGAACAAGGCGGCGGACGCGTTGAACGCGGCCGGCGCGACGACCAGCGCGCTGGTGAAAGCCATTGCCGAGCTGCGCAAGGGACGCACGGCAGACACGGCGACCTCGGAAGAGAAGTATGAGGCGCTGAAAAAGTACGCGCGCGACCTCACCGAGGCTGCGCGGTCCGGCAAGCTCGATCCGGTGATCGGGCGTGACGAGGAAATCCGGCGCTGCATCCAGGTGCTGAGCCGCCGCACGAAGAATAATCCGGTGCTGATCGGCGAGCCGGGCGTGGGCAAGACCGCCATTGCGGAAGGCCTCGCGCTGCGCATCGTCAATGGCGATGTGCCGGACAGCCTGAAAGAAAAGAGCCTGATGGCGCTCGACATGGGCGCGCTGATTGCGGGCGCGAAATTCCGTGGCGAGTTCGAGGAGCGGCTGAAGTCCGTGCTGCAGGAAGTCACGCAGGCGCAAGGCCAGATCATCCTGTTCATCGACGAGATGCACACGCTGGTCGGCGCAGGCAAGGCCGAGGGCGCCATGGATGCGTCCAACCTGCTGAAGCCGGCGCTGGCGCGTGGCGAGCTGCACTGCGTCGGCGCAACGACCCTCGAAGAGTATCGCAAGCATGTGGAGAAGGACGCAGCGCTGGCGCGGCGCTTCCAGCCCGTGTTTGTCGGCGAGCCGAGCGTGGAGGATACCATCTCCATCCTGCGCGGACTGAAGGAGAAGTATGAGGTTCACCACGGCATCCGCATTTCGGACGCCGCGATCGTTGCGTCGGCGACGCTGTCGAACCGCTACATCACGGATCGCTTCCTGCCCGACAAGGCCATCGACCTGATGGACGAGGCTGCGGCGCGCCTGCGTATGGCGGTGGAGTCGAAGCCGGAGGAGCTCGATGAGATCGACCGGCGGCTGATGCAGATACGCATCGAGGCGGAAGCGCTGAAGAAGGAAAAGGACGACGCATCGAAGGATCGGCTGAAGCGGCGCGAGGCGGAGATCAAGGAGCTGCAGGCGAAGTCAGATGAAATCTCGGCTGCATGGAAGGCCGAGAAGGGCCGGCTTGCGGGCGCGACCAACGCCAAGGATCGTCTCGACAAGGCGCGCGCAGAGCTTGCCGATGCGGAACGCCGCTCGGACTGGGCGCGCGCTGGCCAGATCAAGTATGGCGATATCCCCGCGCTCGAGAAACTGATCTCGGAATCAGAAGGCAAGACCGACACCTCCGTCGGCGCAAAGGCGCCTCTCGTGAAGGAAGAGGTGGACGCGGAAGCAATTGCCGCTGTCGTCTCGCGCTGGACCGGGATTCCTGTCGACAAGATGATGGAAGGCGAGCGCGAGAAGCTGCTGGGCATGGAAGACGGACTTCGCAAGCGCGTGGTCGGACAGGACGAGGCGCTGGAGATCGTCGCCAATGCAGTGCGCCGCGCGCGCGCGGGACTGCAGGATCCGAACCGGCCTATCGGCAGTTTCATCTTTGTCGGCCCTACGGGCGTCGGCAAGACCGAACTGACCAAGGCGCTCGCTGAATTCCTCTTCGATGATGAGACCGCGGTTCTGCGCCTCGACATGTCGGAGTACATGGAAAAGCACGCTGTCTCCCGCATGATCGGCGCCCCTCCGGGTTATGTCGGTTACGAGGAAGGCGGCGCGCTGACCGAGGCGGTACGACGCAGGCCATACCAGGTGATCCTGTTCGACGAGATCGAGAAGGCGCACCCGGACGTGTTCAACACGCTGCTGCAG
>JBMOGP010000308.1:0-4150 GCA_049318285.1 Hyphomonadaceae bacterium | reverse complement strand
CCCCACTGGCCGAAGATCGCGATGATGTTTTCGCCGCCGGCAACGCTCGTGTCGATCGTTGCGATGCTATGGGCCCCGCCGTCGGGCGAGAACAGATGGACCAGACTTCGTGCCGTGATCATGACGAGGAGGATCGCCGTAATCCAGTACGCGATGGCCGGGCCGCCGTAACGCGTCGGGTCGGAGGGAAGCAGGCCGGCTGGGCGCGGCATCCATGAAGTCGGCAGCATACGGGTCATGTATCATCCCTGTTCAAACAGGCCGTGCCGGAGATGGTCCGCGCGCATCCCGCGATTGTGACGACATGCAAATGGCTTCACTTGGCGCGAGCCCGCCAAATGATCGCTGTTGACGCGCAGCTACCGTTCACGGCTCCGTCACGAGGCTGGGACTGACTGTGAACCGCGTAGGGTCACGGCGCCGCTGGGCACGCTATTCCATTGATCTTGTGAGAAGCGGAGGGGTCCTCGACAGGCGCCTGTTCACAGAGGATCGCACCAGCCAGTTCATCAGCTGACCTCCACGCGGCCGCGACCCGGGGGGCTCAGACCAGTGGCATTGCCGATCACCGGTGACGACGATCCAGGCCATTGTGGCGCAAGGCGAACGCTGCACAACACAATGTCTCTAGCGCTCAATGCTGATCGATCTGACGCTCAAGGCAAAATCGCCATCGACACTATCGGCAATGATGAACCCAATCTCATTGACTTCCGCTGGCGAAATCTCGCTGGCCGGGACGATGCGGCCGAAAACGCTTGGGACGAAATCGCTCAAGCTTATGCGAACATTCGACCACTCGCCCTCCGGGCTCATCGGGATGGCCGCCTGATACGAAACGTACCTGCCTCCAAAGCGGGCGCTTGTTCGCGCGATCAGCTGGTAGGCGCGGCCATCAGATTTGAACGAAAGAATGAAGGCCCGCATACCTTCCAGCGCACCGGGCTCCATTTCGCGGCGAACCGAAGAAAACCCACCGCCGTTCGTATTGATCGAACCTGTGAAGACCAGTTGGCCTTCCTCGACAAGGCTCCCGCCCCTGGAGCGCCCACCCATGACATCGTCATTGACGGTTTGCCAGGCGCGCACCTCCGCCGGCGACCCAAAAGAAATCAATGGTATAATGGTTGTTTCCTGTGGCGTAGCAGAGCTGATCATTGCCGAACCACCAGAGATAAACGCAGCGAGCAAAGCGATTGTACGAAGAGCCATGTACGAGATACGCTCGCCGATCGCCAACGGATCGCAGCTGCCGTCTTTTGTCTGCCCCAGACAGGTCAGAGGACCGGTACCAGCAGGGAGAAATCGATGCGGACGGTTTCACTCCGCGCTGAACGTGACGGTCGCAACCATCGATATCTCAGTGCAACTCTCAACACGGAAGGCGCCCTGGTTATCGAAGGACACGACTTGGGGCCAAAAACAGAATTTGTGTCGAGCGATGGAGAGTACGAGTGGTCTCGTACAATCCTCCGCGAACACATTCCCCAATTGCTCATTCTCCTGGATGAACCAGCCGACGCCGACATTCTGAGCATTCTTGAGCGGTACTGGACCGGCCCCAAGTCTTACGAGCTAGAGGATCGAATCCGAGCCAGTGGCATCCCATCCGCGCTTTGGACCTGGAGCGGTTGAGACAACACCTGGGAGCGCCCAGTACGCGCCAGTCCCGCCCGCGCAAACGTCTTGTGACAAACGGCGAGGTTGCTCCAAACCAGCTGCTCTCTCCTGTTCGTCTCCTCCGGCCGGAGATCGGTAAGCATGCGGTGAGAACCGCGCCGGACATGGAACTGGCGCGATCATGCCGCTGGCCGCTCGAAGCCAGGAGGCTGTCCAATTGGGGGGCCCGTGCCGCCGTAATGCAGAATGTGGCGATCCGGCTGGGTCCCATCCAATCGGGCAAGTCATCCTGCCCTCGCGGACCCGGCAGTTCATCACCCAGCAGCTGACATTCTGCGAAATGTCTGCCGCTGCCCACCCCAGCGCCCCGCGCGGTGGCGTGAACCTCCGGGGTCCGCGCGGTACACGCCGTAACCTTGCGTGTAACATCGATGAAACCGACGTTGTTACGGTTATTCACCTGCCAAACTGACGCTGCAGCCGCCAGAAGCAACCGGATCATCGGTGCGAGGGATTCACACATGACACGCCTGAGCCGCCTGCTGACGTACGGAGCGAGCGCACTCGCCCTGATGACGGCCTCGTCCGCCCTTTCCCCGAGCTTTGCACAACGGGCCCAGACGGTGACAGCGACCGGACCGGTCGAGGACCAGCTGCCGGTGGGGAGCGACACCGTCACCATCTACGGCCGCGCCATCGAACAGATCGGCGAGGCCCAGTCCGCCTCCGAGGGCATCGTTGGCTATGCCGACCTCTCGACGCGCCCGATCAGCCGCGCCGCGGAACTCGTGGAGGTCATTCCCGGCATGATCGCCACCGAGCACTCTTCCGGCGGGAAGGCCAACCAGTACTTCATGCGCGGCTTCAACCTTGACCACGGCACCGACTTCGCCGGCTTCGTCGATGGCGTGCCGATCAATCGCCGGTCTCACCCGCACATGAGCGGCTATCTCGACCTCAATTTCCTGATGGCCGACCTCGTTGAGCGCGTCGAATTCAAGAAGGGCGTGCAGTACGCCGAGAATGGCGACTTCTCGTCGGCCGGTTCGGCGTCCTTCATCCTCTACGACCGCCTGCCCCAGAACTATGTGCAGGCCCGTGTCGAACCAGACGAATACGCGCTCAGCGCGGCAGGCTCATGGAATGTCGGCGACGGCACGCTGCTGGTTGCTGCAACGCACGAAGGCGGCGAAGGCCCGTTCGATCTCGACGCCAACCTCAACAAGAACGTCGTCTATGTGAAGTACAGTCAGCCTCTTGCCATAGGCGGGATGGGTGATGCGAAGCTGCGCCTCGGCTTGATCGGCTACACCAACGAATGGACGCCTACCGACCAGATCCCCCTGCGCGCCGTGGAGTCCGGCCTGATCGGCCGCTTCGGCACAATCGACCCGACATCCACCAGCAATACTTCGCGCTTTATCGGCTATGGCGGACTCGAGTGGGATGACGCGAGCGTGCTCGGGTATGTCGAGAAATCGACGCTCGATCTCTATCACAACTTCACCTACGCGCTCGACCAGGTGCTGGGCGACCAGTTCCTGCAGGTCGAGGATCGCTTCGCCGCGGGCGCCCGCGCGAAAATGAGCCACGACTTCGAACTCATGGGGATAAAAGCGACAGGCCGTCTTGGCGCCGATGCGCATGCCGACTGGCTCGCCGAGACGGGCCTCTACCAGACCACGAACCGCGTCATTAACTCGGCCATCCGCAATGACGAGGTCGGTATCCTTGCGCTCGATGTCTGGAGCGATATCACGCTGCACTGGACCGATCGCCTGCGCACCACGTTCGGCCTGCGCGCCGACTACATCGACCTCGACGTCACCGCCATCAACCCCGCCAACTCGGGCAGTGACTCGGGCGTTCAGTGGAGCCCGAAGGTCAACATCGCCTACACCGTCACCGACGACTTCGAAATCTACGCTGGCTATGGCGTTGGCTTCCACACCAACGATGCGTCTGGCGTTGTCCTCACCCAGGACCCGATCACCGGCGATCCGGTGGACTCCTCGACCTTGTTCGCGGAAAGCCGCGGCGGTGAAGTCGGCCTGCGCTGGGAGCCGAACGACACGCTCAACCTGTCAGCTGCCGCCTTCACGCTCGATTTTGACAGCGAACTCATTTACGCGGGCGACGCCGCTGTCTCCGAGCCCAGCGATCGGACGCGACGCCATGGCTTCGAAGTTGCGGCATTCTGGAATCCGGTGAACTGGCTGGCCTTTGACGCTTCCGCCGCCTGGTCGCAGACGCGCTTCAAGGACGCGCCCTCGAACCTCGACCGCGTCCCGAACTCGGTCGAGGGTGTCGCCGCAGCGGGCGTTACATGGCTGCCGGGCGATGGCTGGGAAGGGTCACTTCGCGTTCGCTATCTGGGCCCCGCTCCGCTGCTTGAAGACAACTCCGTCCGTGCGCCGTCCACCACGCTGGTAAACGCTGGCATCTCGAAGACCCTCGGCCAGTTCGAGGTTGGCCTCGACATCCTCAACCTGTTCGATGCCGAGGACAACGACATGGTCTATTTCTACGA
>JBMOGP010000307.1:0-4163 GCA_049318285.1 Hyphomonadaceae bacterium | reverse complement strand
GAGCGATCTCGCGGCACTGGGCCATCGTGACCGTGCCGGCGCTGTCGCGGCCCGGAAGTTTCGAGCCGGACTGGATCTTCGCCGCCTGCTTCAGGAAGTAGGACGCCGGGGGCGACTTGATCTCGAAGGTGAACGACTTGTCCTGGTAATAGGTGATGACCACGGGAAGGGGCGTGCCCTTCGTTTCCTGCGCCGTGCGGGCGTTGAAAGCCTTGCAGAATTCCATGATGTTGATGCCCCGCTGACCAAGAGCGGGACCGATTGGCGGAGACGGGTTGGCGGCTCCGGCGGGAACCTGAAGCTTCAGGCTCCCCAGCAGTTTCTTTGCCATGTTTCCCTCACTTGTGGCGGCCTGACGGGTGTTTCACCGGCAAGCGGGCCTCACCGGACCATCCGGAAAGGCGGGGGGTGCGTGGTGGGGCTGGCTTGAGCCTCCCACGCGGAAGCGGGGCAATACGGGCTGCCCAGCTCAATTGCAAGCGCTTTTGCGGCATGCACCGAGCGCGATCAGACCTTCGTAACCTGGCCGTATTCCAGATCCACCGGCGTCGCGCGGCCGAAGATGGTTACCGTGACCTTGAGGCGGCCGGTGTCTTCGTCGATCGAATCCACTGCGCCCTCGAACGAGGCGAACGGGCCGTCAGTGACCTTGACCTTCTCGCCGATCTCGAACTGCATTTTCGGACGGGCGCGCTCGATCGTGCCGGCTTCGACCTTGCCGAGGATCTGGTCGACTTCCCGCTGCGGGACCGGAAGCGGCTTCTTGCCGCCCTCGGCACCGAGGAAGCCGGTGACTTTAGGAGTGTTCTTGATGAGGTGGTAGGCCTCGTCCGTCATGCGCATTTTCACGAGCACATAGCCCGGCATATGGCGCTTCTCGATGGTGCGCTTGCGACCGCGGACGACCTCGACGACCTCCTCGGTCGGAACCTCGATCTCCTCGATCAGGTCCGTCAGACCCTGCATGTCGGCCTGCTCGCGAATGGTCGAGGCGACCTTCTTCTCGAAGTTCGAGTAGGCGTGAACGATATACCAGCGCGCGTCAGCCATCAGTTCGGCGTCCCTGTTGAGATGCCCGTAACAAGCCAGACCAGCAGTTTCACGAGGGAATCCGTCGCGTAGAAGAAGATCGCTGCCATGACCACCATGATCGCCACCATGATCGACGCCGCAATCGTTTCCTTGCGGCTCGTCCAGGTCACCTTGCGCGCCTCGGCCCGGACCTGGCTGATGAAGGTCAGCGGTCCGACCCGCTTCTTCGGGGCAGGTGCATTGGCTTCGGACGTTCCGGTAGGCGATTTCATGATATTCCGGGGGGTTGAAGGCGACCGTCTAAGACAAAGGCGTCGGCCCGTCCATGGGGAAAAGTGCGCTTCGGGCCGCGCCTGCTAGATAGGTATCCATTTCGGCCGGGCGGTGCGCAGCCAGATCGACATGACCCAGCGGGCCACGATGACCGCCGTGAAGATCGAGGTGAGGACGCCGATCGCAAGCGTCAAGGCGAAACCACGCACCGGACCCTCGCCCAGATTGAACATCACCAGCGCCGCGACAAGGTGGGTCACGTTGGCGTCGACAATGGTCGCCATGGCCATTTCATAACCGGCCTCGACCGAGGTGATGGGCGAACGCCCCGCCCGCTTCTCCTCGCGAATCCGCTCGAAGATCAGCACGTTGTAGTCGACCGCCATGCCCATGGTAAGCAGGATGCCGGCGATGCCTGGCAAGGTGAGTGTCGCGCCGAAACCTGACAGCACGCCGATCATCATCCACATGTTGCAGATGAGGGCGAGGACGGCGAAGATTCCGAGCAGGCCGTAGGTGGCGATCATGAAGATCGCCACGAGGATCACGCCGACAATCGACGCTGTGACGCCAGCCTGGATCGAATCCGCCCCGAGACTGGGATCGACGACACGGCGCTCGACAACGACAAGCTTCGCCGGGAGCTGTCCGGACTTGAGCACAACGGCGAGGTCGTTGGCCTCCTGCATCGTGAATGAACCGGTAATACGCCCGGTTCCACCCATGATCGGGGACTCGATGGTGGGGGCGGAAATGATCTTGTTGTCGAGTACGATGGCGAACGGACGACCGACATTCGTTGTCGTCGCGCGCCCGAATTTCTGAGCGCCCTGAGCGTGAAGGCTGAAGGAGATGCTGGGCTGATTCCTTTCATCATAGGCCTGGAATGCGTTCGCCAGATCATTGCCCGTGATGATCGGGTCGAGCATGATTACCTGCGGCGCGCCGCCCATGCTTTCGTTCGGCAAGGCGATGCGGTTGTTGCGCGGCACGCCGATCTGGTACTGGCTCGGATCCGCCTGGGTGTCGACCATGTTGAATGTCAGCACGCCCGCCTGCGTCAGCAGGTCGACAAGTTCGTTGACACGCTCCGGGGTCAGGCCCGGAACCTCAATCAAAACGCGGTTTTCGCCCTGCTGAACGATATTCGGTTCGACCAGGCCCGAACCGTCGGCGCGCCGCTGGATTGCCTGTCGGGACGCCTGAATGGCGCTCTCCATCAGCTGGTCGAACCGCGCCTCGGTGAACTTGATCTCGATGGCGCCGTCGGCGCGCTGGCCAATGGTGTATACATCCGCCGCGCCCAACGTCCTGAGCCGATCAATTGCGCGCTGCGTGTCAGCTGAGTTGGTGACGCGTACGAGAACGGAATCGCCCTGTGGCGTGCGCTCGCGGACAGGAATAAGCGGCGTTTCACGCAGCTTCTCACCCACCATGCGGTTGACCTGACGCAACTCGTTGGTACGCAGGTCGTTCTCGGGAATCTCAAGCGATATTGAAGCCCCACCCTTCAGGTCGAGGCCAAGCTTGAGCGGCTGCGTCGGCCACCAGCTGAAATAGTCCTCGCGCTGCTTTTCAGTCAGCACGTTCGGGAGTGTCAGCAGAAGGCCGAGGATCAGCGTCGCGAGGACGAGAGCCACCTTCCAGGGCGGAAAGCGCAGCAGCATGGAAGGATCAGCCTTCCTTGACGTCGTTGGCCGGGGCCTGGTCGGGCTTGTTCTTCACGTCGACGATCATTGAACGCACGACGCGGAGTTTGCCGCCCTCGCCTGTGTCGATAGTGACTTCATCGTCGCCGAGCTTGAAAATGCGGCCGATGATGCCACCCTGGGTGATCACGGTATCGCCCTTCTTCACCGCCGCGATCATGGCACGGTGCTTCTTCATGCGCTGGTTCTGGGGGCGGATGAGCAGGAAGTAGAAGATCACGATCATGCCGATCGGCAGCATGAGGCTCATCAGCATATCGCCGCCGCCGGGGGCGGCGGCGGCCGGCGCGGCTTGCTGGAAGAACATGGGGATCGGCAGCATCGGGTCTCCGTGAGAATCTCTGTGCGCTCCCGCGGATATGGGGAGGCTGAAGCGGGCGGACTATATCGGGAGGCGCCACCTTGGCAATGTGCGCTGTTTTTGCAGGCCCCTGGCTGGTCAGCCCTGCAGCGGCGGCAGGTGACGGGTCGGATCGACCGGCTCCTTGCCCTTGCGCAGCTCGAAATGCACCTGCGGCGCGCCCGCATTGCCCGTGGACCCCGCCGTAGCGATGACCTGGCCCTGCCGGACAAGGTCCCCTTCGCTAACAGCCATGGTGTCGCAATGGGCATAGGCCGTAACCCAGCCACCCGGGTGGCGGATCAGGATCAGGTTACCGAAGCCGGCCAGCTCGTTGCCCGCATAGACGACTTCCCCCCCGGCAGAGGCGCGCAGTTCAGCCCCCTTGGCCGCTGCAATGTTGATCCCGTCATTGCGGCTGCCGTCGGAGCCTGGGCCGTAGCCCTTCAGGACCCGGCCTGAGACAGGCCAGATGAATTCGCCGGACGCGGTCGACGGAGTGGACTTCACTTGCTGCGCCGGAGGCGGCGGAGGCGACGGCGCAACGATGGCGGGCGCTTTCGGCAGTGGTTTTGGCGCTACAGCGGCGGTCGTGGCGACCGTTCCAGTCAGCGAGATGGGCCCATCCTGAGATGGTAGCGCCCTGCCCGGGGGGGTCGTGACGGGCGGCCTTGGGGTTGGAGGTTTGACCGCAGCGGGTGCGTAGGCCTGCTGCTGGAGCGGTTTGGCTTCCGCCACAACGAGCGACGCGGGCGGCGGTGGCGCCAGGACTCGCCTTGCAGGCTCGCGCGCCTGGTCGCGGGCGAGTG
>JBMOGP010000306.1:0-4164 GCA_049318285.1 Hyphomonadaceae bacterium | reverse complement strand
GCGGCAAGCGTCAGCACGTCAGTGCGTCTCCGTGATCTTGCTCAGCATCGGCGGGCGGTCCGGCGAGCGCCCACGGCGCAGGGCTGCGGCGTTGGCGAAAAGGTAGAAGCGCGCGAGCATGGCGATCAGTTCGAGCACCGGTTCCTCATCAGAAGGTGTATGGACGCCAGGCAGGGTGGTGTCTGGCGATATCAGCAGGACAGAAGCGCCCTGCCGCACGAGGTCGGCGGCGAGCGTCTTGAGTCCTGCGAAAGCTGCGTCGCGTTGGGCGAAGATGATCGCGCGAAGCGACGGTCCAGCAAGGGCGTAAGGACCGTGCCGGATCTCGGCGGCGCTGATCGACTCTGCGTGCAGGCCGCTGGTCTCCTTCAGCTTGAGCGCGGCTTCCGCGGCGATTGCCAGCCCGGGGCCGCGGCCGACCACATAGACCGGCCCGTCGCCATCCAGGAAGGCATCAGCCCCGGACCAGTCAGCGGCAATGGATTCCTCGAGCACGGATGCTGTGCGGTCAAATGCTGCGGCCATGCCCGACTCGGGGCACCAGTGGCCGACGAGGCCTTGCACCAGCGTCATCGCCGCGATGCAGGACTTTGTTGCGGCGACGCTCGTTTCCGGCCCGGCCATCAGCGGCAGCGTGACGTCAACGGCTGTCGTCAGCGGCGAAGCCACATCGTTGACCATGGCGAGGCGAAGCACGTCCGGCCCCGTGGCGGCACGGCAGAACGCGACGAGATCGGGGCTGCGACCCGACTGGGAGATGGCAAGCACGAGTGCTTTTGCAAGCTTGAGCTTTGCGCCGTAAATCGAGTGTACGGACGGCGCGACAGATACCGTTGGCAGGCCGAGGCGTGTCTCGAAGACATACTTGGCCAGCAGGGCCGCTGCATCCGAACTGCCGCGGCCGGCTGCCAGGATCAGGCGCGGTTCGAGGGTACGGAGACGTGCGCCGAGTTCCGCAAGCTGCGCGCTGCAGGAATCCACCAGCCGCATCGCCACGGCCGGCGACTCCCGCGTTTCGCGCTCCATGAGGGTCATGTCGGTCATCAGGGGAGAGAATGGACCAATCCGCGCGAGGCGACAAATCCTCGCCCGAGCGCGCTGTTCAGCTAGAGCGAGAACTGTTCGCGAAGAATGCGCTCGTCGAGGGCGTGGCCTTCGTCGAACAGCATGGTCATCGGCTTGCTGCGGTCCTCACGGATGACCACATGGGCGACGTTGCGCACTTCCTGCGTGTCGGCTGAGGCGGCGACGGGGCGGCGGTCCGCTTCCAGCACCTCCATCTCGACGCGTGCATCCGCGCTCACAAGTGCGCCTCGCCAGCGCCGGGGACGGAAGGGAGAGATTGGCGTCAGCGCCATCACATTCGCGCCGATCGGCAGGATCGGGCCGTGCGCCGAGAGATTGTAGGCGGTTGATCCGGCAGGAGTGGCGACCAACGCACCGTCGGCCGACAGCTCTGCAAGTCGTTCCTTCCCGTCGACCATGATCCGCAGTTTCGCGGTTTGTGGGCTCTGGCGCAGCAGTGAGACCTCGTTGATGGCCAGCTTGATCGTCGTGGTTCCGTCGACGCCGGTGGCGCTCATTTCGAGCGGGTGGATCACCTGCTTCACAGCAGCTTTCAGCCGTTCGGGCAGGCCGTCCTCCAGGTATTCGTTCATCAGGAAGCCCACCGTTCCGCGGTGCATCCCGTAAACTGGCAGACGATCCGAGAAGCGTTCCCGCAGCGTGTCCAGCATCCAGCCGTCGCCGCCCAGGGCAACCACAACGTCAGCCCCGTCGAGCGGGGCCTGGCCATACCGCCGGGACATGGTCTCGAGTGCTGTCTGGGCCTCCGGTTTGCCTGAGGCAGCGAAGTGAATTCTGGGGTCGGCGCTCATGCGGGCTCCCGTTGGGCTGGAAAGCTATATGCCCGATTTCCCCGGGGCGACAGAATGACTTTCGCCCTGAACCGGTCTAGGATTCCCGCCACAGGAGACAACGCATGGCAGACGATCTGAGAGCCGTGAGCATCAAGGACAGGTGCAGCGCTGAAGAATGGCAGGCCCGGGTGGAGCTTGCCGCCCTTTACCGGCTGGTCGCCCTCTATGGCTGGGACGACATGATCTTCACCCATATCTCGGCCCGCGTGCCGGGTCCGGAGCATCACTTCCTGATCAATCCATACGGCTATTTCTTCAACGAGATCACAGCATCCTCGCTGGTGAAGATCGATCTTGACGGGAATGTCGTCGAGCCGACGGAGCACATGATCAATCCGGCGGGCTTCACGATCCACTCGGCTATCCACGCTGCGCGTGAGGATGCGAAGTTCGTGCTGCACGTCCACACCGACGCGGGCATCGCCGTGGCCTCGACGAAGGAGGGGCTACTGCCGATCAGCCAGCATGCGCTTATCGTTCTGCCTAACCTTGCCTATCATGACTATGAAGGTATTGCGCTCGACCTCGACGAGCGTGAGCGGCTGGTTGCCGATCTTGGCGACAAGAACGCCATGATGTTGTGGAACCACGGCACGCTGGCCGTGGGGGCTACGGCCGCGCAATGCTGGACGCAGATTTTCTTCCTTGAGCGCGCGTGTCAGATTCAGGTCATGGCCTCGGCGCAGGGGCGCGAACATCTGCGCATCGCGCCGGATCATGCGATCGAAACGGTGAAGCAGCAGCAGGCTATGGCCTCTGGCATGGGCGCGATGCTCGCCTGGCCGGGCTGCCTTCGGAAGCTTGATCGCGAGTCACCGGGGTACGACAGCTAAGGAATACGAGCGGAGGGACCTGTTTCCAGGGTGCGCAGGGTGGTGCGGTGCTTTGCCTGGTGCTGCGTTCGGAACGGATGCGCCGGATGCTCATCCCGGAGCCTGGAAGCTCGCCGCGGGCATGCAGATCTGCGATTGGGTCTTTAACCACGCAGCTGGCCAGAGATCGCGCGGCGGTTGTGAATTTGCGCCCTCCTGGATGCTCGGGTTCACGTCGTGGAGCGACGATGGGGCGCAAACCGGCAGCGCCAACGGCGAAATCTTGCTGGACGACGACGTCGATTTCGTTCCATCCCGCGTCGGATCACGCGAGGAAATCTTCGGCAATTGCGGCGAAAGGCGCTGGATTCTGGTCGCCTGCGGCTGGTTCTCAAGCTTCCGACCGTGCCGATTTTTGAGGCTTGCCGCCGCGCGGCCGTTAGTTAAAATCGTTTGCAGAAGTTGCGAATCGTTCGAAAGACGGCGCAAACTGTGCATGGTCCGGGGGGGGGCATGGCCAGACAGAAGCCCATCGAAGTCATAACGCCGCCCAACGTTCTGAAATCGAAAGTCGGCGGCCCCTTGCCGGCGCTCGACCAGAAGGCAATCGGCCGCGCCGAAGCCGCGCTGGAGCAGATGTCCTCGCAATTTGCCGAGTGGATCAAGGAAGAATCTGAGCGTCTGCTGGAAGCCTGGGGCGCGTATGAAGCTGCGCCAGGTACACCGACCTCGCGCAATGAGCTGCATCGCCGCGCGCATGATCTCAAGGGCATGGCTCCGACCTATGGCTATCCGCTGGTCGGCCGCATTTGCTCATCGCTGTGCAAGCTTACGGGTAACGAGTATGGCGAGATCCATGCGCCCGACAAGCTACTTAAGGCGCATGTGGATGCGGTGAAGGCGGCTGTGGCCGGCAAGATCATGGGCGCCGATAATCCGGTCGGCCTGGCGCTGGCTGCCGAGCTGGAGGCGCAGAGCAAGGCTCTGATCGTTTCGCAGATTGAGGAGCAGGGCTGAACTCAGCCCGCAACGTCCTTCATCCGTTCTTCGGTCAGCCCGTAGCCCGCCTCGGCCGGGATTACGAGCACCTTTCCGTCGGCGCGGTCTTGCACCTTTGGTTCGACCGTGACGACCGTGCGTGAGCGCGCCTGGGACTCAGCGTCGGCTGCGCTGGAAGCGCGGCCGAGGACTTCGAGGTTCAGGCGGGTCGGGAACATCAGCTTGGCCTGGCCTTCGCGGCGGCGGGCGAGCAGGACTTCAGGCGACACCCATTCATGATCAACAGCCTCGCGGCCATCGTGCCGGACGACTTGTTCAGTCGGGCAGCGAACGAGGAAGAAGTGCGTATCGAAGCGGCGGGGTTCGAAGCTGGGCGTGATCCAGTGGGCGAAGGGGACGAGGCGGTCCAGGATCAGGCGCAGGCCGGCGTCGCG
>JBMOGP010000305.1:0-4182 GCA_049318285.1 Hyphomonadaceae bacterium | reverse complement strand
CGGGGCGGCGGTTGAAGGGAATGCATGCCCAGCGCTTTTGATGCCGCCCGGCGAATGATCGCGGCGATGCTGTCGGGACGGACGTCGGCGGAGGTTGCCGAGCGGACGCGGCCAGACATGGCGACGCCGCTGAAGCCGTGGATACGTCCCGCCAAGCATATCGAAGCGACATTCACGGCGGCGAACTGGAAGACGCTGCTCGGGCATTCGGGCGCGAGCGAGGCGGACAAGGCCGCGCTCTATGATGCGCGGGCTCAGGAAGAGCTTGAGCGCTACGAGCACAACATCGAGAATTATGTCGGCACGTTGCGGTTGCCGGTCGGCGTAATCGGGCCGCTGCGGGTGAACGGCATTTTCGCAAAGGGCGATTACTATGTGCCGCTCGCGACCAGCGAAGCGGCCCTGGTGGCGAGCTATGGGCGCGGGGCGCGGCTGATTTCGTCGGTGGGCGGATGCACGACAGGCACGCTGGCCGAGGGGGTCCATCGCTCGCCGGGTTTTGCGTTTGCTTCGACCACGGATGCCGGCCTGTTCGTTGCCTGGGTATGCGAGAGTTTCGACAGACTGAAGGCGGCAGCGGAGTCCACGACGCGGCACGGCAGGCTGGTGGAGCTGAGCCCGCACGTCGAGGGCGATCATGTCTATCTCCTCTGCAGCTATACGACGGGGGATGCGGCCGGCCAGAACATGGTGACCATCGCGACCGACGCGGTGTGCAAGGCAATCGAGGAACACTCGCCGATCAAGCCAATCTACTGGTTCGTCGAGGCGAACCTGTCAGGCGACAAGAAGGCGTCCGCGATGTCGTTCATGGGCGTACGTGGACGCAAGGTCACGGCGTCAGTCGAGCTGTCCGGCGAGCAGATTCGCAAACAGCTGCATACGACACCGCAGCGGATGGAGCAGTATTGGCGGATGTCGGCACTGGGGGGCGTCATGTCCGGGTCGATCGGCGTTCAGGGTCACTATGCGAACGGCCTGGCCGCGTTGTATCTGGCGACTGGACAGGATGCGGCCTGCGTTGCCGAGAGTGCGGTAGGCGTGACGCGCATCGAATTGCGCGAGGATGACCGGCTGTTCGTGTCCGTGACCCTGCCCAACATCATCGTCGGAACGGTGGGCGGTGGCACGATGCTTCCAACTCAATCCGCGGGGTTGAATATCCTGGGGCTCAGGGGCGCGGGGAATGTGCGGCAATTCGGCGAGGTGTGCGCGGCGGTGTGCCTTGCAGGTGAGCTGTCGATCATCGGGGCGCTCTGCGCGCATGAGTTCGCCAGCGCACACAAGAACCTGGCGCGAGGCAAGGCGTGAGCGAGGCCGCCGCACGGACTGACGCGCGCAGGCCCGAAACAAGGGGATTGGGCGCGCGCCTGTGGGCGTATCAGGCAGAGCGCTTTCCGCTGCTGAAGCACGGCGTGCTGATCGCGGCCTTCGGCGCTTCGGCGGTTTGCCTGTCGGCCCTGTTGCGCGGCGGGGCGCCAAACCTGATGGCGATCGCTGTCGCGGTTCTGGTGCTGTTCGGATTCTTCTTCCAGCTGCGCGTGGCAGACGAGCACAAGGACAATGCGGACGATACGAAATTCCGGCCGGAGCGACCGGTACCGCGCGGGCTGGTGAAGCTGGCCGAGTTGCGCACTGCGGCGATCGCCGTGGGTGTCGCGCAGATTGCGCTGACGCTTGCGCTGGACTGGCGGCTGATTGGGCCTCTGCTGCTGGTATGGGCGTGGATGGCAGTGATGACGAGGGAGTTCTTCGTTCCCGCCTGGCTGAAGAAGCGGCCGATCATCTACATGGTCAGCCATATGGCGATCATGCCGCTGATCGATCTCTATGCGACGGCATGCGACTGGCTGCCGGCCGGCGCCACGCTGCATGAGCGTTTCGCACTGACGCTCGGCGCGTTTCTGTTGCTGTCGCTTGTGAAC
Organism: Hyphomonadaceae bacterium; assembly: GCA_049318285.1. Lineage (GTDB taxonomy): Bacteria > Pseudomonadota > Alphaproteobacteria > Caulobacterales > Hyphomonadaceae > UBA7672. The sequence goes on along the minus strand of JBMOGP010000305.1, from coordinate 2,257 downwards.
GGGTCGGTGATCGAGATTGCGCGCAAGAGCTGGGCGCCTTCGAGCGAGCGCGAGGGCGTCGAGACATATTCGCGGCTGTGGGGCGCGGAGCGATCTGGCATTGTGGTGATGTCGCTTGTACTGGCGGGGCTGGCGTTGTCGGCATTCATCAATGTCCGGTCGGATGCCGGTGTGGTTGTCCTCGCAGGATTGATGTTCGTGACGATGTTCGCGGCGTGGACGGCCATTGACTATGCGGGGACGCCGGCGGCGAGACAGGTGAAGCAGATGGAGACCGGCACGGCTGTGTTCGTGTTGGGGAACTACCTGCTGTTGGGCGTGATCCCGCTCCTGATGTCGATGCTGCCATCGTGAGACAAGCGTGCAGATATATACTGACAGGTGAGGCCGCCATGTCCGCGGCGCTTGCGGGCGGCAAGGGCGCGGCGCTGGCAGATCTTGCTGCGACCTTTCCGGTGCCTGCATTTTTCGTGATCGCAGCGGAGGCTTTCGATCTGGATGGGCTGAAGGCGGAGGTGCGGGAAGACGTGAATCAGGGGTTAGCGGCGCTCGCTGCACAAGGCGGGGCAGGGCGGCTGGCTGTGCGCTCGTCTGGGCGTGAGGAAGATGGTGCGGCTTCGGCGCATGCGGGTCAGTTCGAGACGGAACTGAATGTGGCGCCGGACGATGTGGCGGCGGCGGCGCACAGGGTGTGGCGGTCGGGGTTCAGCGAGACGCTGGCGCAGTATCGCCGGGCGCATGGACTTTCGGGCGAGCCGCAGCCGCCTGCTGTGGTGGTTCAGGTGATGGTTGAAGCACGTGCTGCGGGCGTGGCGTTTTCGGCGGATCCGGTGTCGGGCGATCGAGGCGTTGTGGTGATCAGTGCAATCGCGGGGCTGGCCGACAGGCTTGTGGGCGGTGAGGCTGACGGCGACAGCTATCGGATCTGCGCTGATGGGGCGACGCTCGAGGCTGATCTGGTGGGTGATGCGCCGGTGCTGGGTGAGGCTGAGCGCGCGGAAGTCGCGGCGATGGCGCGGCGCGCGGCGATGCATTTTGGGTCGCCGCAGGATATCGAGTGGGCGTTTGATGCACGCGGGCTGCATATGCTGCAGTCGCGGCCGATCACGACGCTCGGAAGCACTGAGATAGCCCCCCTCCTGTCCTCCCCCTTGCAGGGGGAGGAACCACGTGGAGAGAGGCCGGGCGATCTCACGATCTGGGACAACTCGAACATTGTGGAGAGTTATCCGGGTGTCACATCGCCGCTGACGTTCTCGTTTGCGCGATACGTTTACAGCCATGTCTATCAGGCATTCTCCCGCCTGATGGGCGTGCCTGCGGCCGATGTGGACGAGAATCGCGCAGTTTTCGAGAACATGCTCGGGTCTGTGGACGGGCGGGCCTACTACAACCTGCTGAACTGGTATCGCGCGCTGGCCTTGTTTCCCGGATTCAAGGCGAACCGGAAATTCATGGAAGGCATGATGGGCGTCTCCGAGGCGCTCCCCGAGGAAATGGCCCGCCGCATCGCCCCTCCCTCGGCCAGTGGCTGGGAGCAGTTCGTCGATAACCTGAAGCTGGCGCGCGTTGGCCTTGGCCTGATCTGGCATGAAGTGCGCCTCAAGGGGACCATAGGGGATTTCTACGCGCGGCTGAATGAGGCGCTGGCGAAGCCGGACGGCGTGATCGATGCGATGCAGCCGATGGAGCTGGTCGCGGAGTACCGGCTGCTGGAGCGGCGGCTGCTTGCGAAGTGGGATGCGCCGCTGATCAACGACTTCCTTTGCATGATCGCGTTCGGCGCAGCGCAGAAGGCGATGACCAGATGGGCGGGCGATGAAGGCGTTGCCTATCTGTCAGCGACGCTTATCGGCCAGGGCGATATTGTCTCGGCTGAGCCGGCAAAGATGATCCGCGCGATGGGGACGATGGTGCGCGAGCGGTCGGATGTGATCGCGCGGCTTGCTGCCGGGGATCTGACTGCGGTGGATGCCACGCCAGCGTTGCGATCGGCATTCGATCGCTACATCGCAAAGTTTGGCGACCGGTGTACGCAGGAGCTCAAGCTGGAGAGCCGGACACTGCATGAGGATCCCTCGCAGGTATTGATGGCTGTGGCAGCTGCCGGGTCGTCGCGTGAGGCGGCCAGAGCGCCGGATGTGAAGCAGGACCTGCACGTACTCATCCCCGGGTTCGGCAAGCGCATGCTGGCGCGGTGGCTGGTCGACTGGGCCAGGGCGCGGGTGCGGGATCGGGAGAATTTGCGGTTCGAGCG
>JBMOGP010000304.1:0-4188 GCA_049318285.1 Hyphomonadaceae bacterium | reverse complement strand
AGCCCCTCCTTGCGCTGGGCAGCGCGCTGCAGCTCCAGCAGGCGTGCGGCGTCGGTCGAGTTTCGTCTATGGCCGTCCATGTCGCCGCCTGTTCCGTCCTTTGCGAGTTGAGCCTGAGGCGGCGGCAGGATTCAAGCGTCGCCGGCGAAACATTCGGGAGTTTGATGTTCTGCCGGGCATGCGTCCGTCTTAAGGCCGGTGCGATCCGCCTCGGATGCTGTCGCTCTGGGGCCCCAATTCCGCAGCGGCGCCGAGGGGGCGGGGGGCGCACGGATCCGGCATCGACCGAACTAGATCGGCCCAAGGTGTTGAGTTTGTTCGGAGCGACGTCGAAGGCGTGCGTCCTGAATCGGATCGGCTGGTTCTGGCGGGGTCGGAACGCATCGAGAGATGACACCACCTGTCAGTCCTCTTCCAGACGGCGGACAGGTGGTCTTTCGTTCGGCGGGATATGACTTCGCTCGCTTGGCAGCGGGCAGCCGCGATTCGCGGGACAGGTCCGAGAGTGACCAGGTGGTTGCTGTTGGCCCTGGCTGGGCGTTCGACGTCCCGCCTGCGTTCTATCCGCGGCCGAGGAAATCAAGCTTGCCGCGTGGGACGCCGCTGTGGCGCAGGATCGCGTAGGCTGTGGTGACATGGACGAGGAAGTTGGGGAGCGCAAAGCCGGCGAGGAAGGCCAGCCCCTTGAAGGAGATGTCCCCGCTTGGTGTTTTGAGGACAAAGTCATTTTCTTCGGAGCCATCGACATCTTCTTCGGGGACGCTTTTCACATAATCGATCGTGGCTGCGATGCGTGCGCCGAGCTGGTCGATCGTTGTTTCGGTGTCGGGCATTGCGGACGGCGCGCCGCCTGAAAGACGCGCCATCGCGCCCTTTGCCGAATCGCTGGCGAACTCGATCTGGGACGAGAGCGGGCGCATGTCGGGCGCGGGTCGCTGCATCACCGGAAGGCTCGGATCGAAGCGGCGCGACCTCGCGCATTTTCCCTGGTCTTTGAGCGCAAGTGACCGAGATTCGTCAGCATGCGAAGGAAAACAGGCGCGATGGCCTTGTGCATCGAAATCGTCATGGATTGTCCCTTGCCGTTGGTGCGTCTGGAAGACGCCTGTCCGGCAATGGATATGGGAGCGGATTTCTGGCCATAATCTGCTAGGCTCGGGCGTCTGGTGGCGAGGGTTTTGTGAAACTCCAGTTCTGGTTCGAATTCGCGTCGACCTATTCCTATCCGGCCGTGATGCGGGTCGGGAAGATTGCGGCGGCGCGCGGTGTTGAGCTGGAGTGGCGGCCCTTCCTGCTGGGGCCGTTGTTCCATGCGCAGCAAGGGATGAAGGACAGCCCGTTCAATGTGGTGCCGGTGAAGGGCTCGTACATGTGGCGAGACGTTGAGCGGACGTGCGAGAAGCATGGCTTGCCGTTCAAGCGGCCGGCACGCTTTCCTCAAAATGGGCTTGTGGCCGCGCGCATAACGCTGTCGCTGCCGCAGGAGGCGCGGCCGAATTTCGTGAAGGCCGTCTATCAGGCCAACTTTGTGCATGACCGCGATATTGCCGATCCTCAGATCCTGCATGCTGCAGCGCGGCGCGCGGGCCTGGACCCGCTGGAGACGCTGTCTGCGATGACATCCGAGCCGGTGAAGGAGCAATTGCGCGAAGAGACGGCGATTGCGGCGGGCCTTGGCATCTTTGGCGCGCCGAGCTTCGTGACAGAGGATGGCGAATTGTTCTGGGGCAATGACCGGATCGAGGATGCCCTTGATTGGGCGATACGCGGAACGCTAAGACCCAACTCGCAGAACTGAAGGACGGGCGCCGCAGCCGGCGCCAGGATCCACACCCGGCGAGGAGACAACAATGCCATTCGTTCTCACCGAAGAGCAACAGATGCTCCGCGACAGCGCAAAGGCGTATGCGGCCGAAAAGCTGCCGGTAAGCCAGCTGCGGGCGTTGCGCAAGGACGGCAAGCCTTATGATGCGGGATCGTGGAAGGAGATGGCGGAGCTGGGCTTCACGGGCGTGATCGTGCCCGAGGCGTTCGGCGGATCGGGCTTCGGGTATGTCGGACTTGGACAGGTGCTGGAAGCGCAGGGGCGCACGCTGGCGGCCTCTCCCCTGCTCTCGACGGCGATGATCGGTGCGTCGGCGCTGATGCTTGGCGGGACGTCGGCGCAGAAGGATGCGTGGCTTGGAAAGATTGCGGGCGGCGAGGCAATTGTCGCGCTCGCGGCGGAAGAACGGCCGCATCATGATCCCGCGCACGTGACGTTGAGCGCGAAAAAGAGCGGAGCTGGATTCGCACTGTCGGGCGAAAAGCGGTATGTGGTCGATGGTGCCGAGGCGGATCTGCTGATCGTGGCGACGCGCACGTCTGGTGATGCGGGAGACACGACGGGGATCACGCTGTTCCTTGTGCCTGGCGATGCGACGGGCGTGACACGGAAGGCGCTGAAGACGCTGGATGCCCATGCAGCGGCGAATGTCAGCTTCGCTGGCGTCGAGGTCGGCGCGGACGCCGTGCTCGGCGCAGTCGATGGCGGATACGGGCTGCTGGAGCAAATTCTCGATCGCGCGCGGATTGGCGCTGCGGCGGAGATGCTGGGCGCAGCGGATGCGGCGTTCGAGATGACGAGCGAGTATCTGAAAGTGCGCAAGCAGTTCGGACAGCTGATTGGCTCTTTCCAGTCGCTCCAGCATCGCGCGGCGATCATGTTCACGGAGCTCGAGTTGACGCGAAGCTGCGTGGCGGCGGCGCTCGATGCGCTTGACCGCAACGCCAACAACACTTCGGAGCTTGCCTCGCTGGCCAAGGCGCGCGCGGGTGAGACACTGCACCTGGTTTCGAACGAGACGGTGCAGATGCATGGCGGCATCGGGATGACCGATGCGCATGACTCAGGCCTCTTCCTAAAGCGCGCGCGCGTGCTGGAAGGACTATATGGCGGCGAGAGCTTTCACCGCGATCGCTATGCGCGTCTGGGCGGATACTAGCCCGGAAAAAAACAAGCCGCCCTTCTGACGGGGCGGCTTGTCTAGCGCAGTTCGGAGGAATTACGTCTCTGAGCTGAGGGAGGAAACTCTTCAGACGCTAGTTTGGGTAAAGACTACGGGAGAAGAACCTTGTCGATGACGTGGATGACGCCGTTGGACGCGTCGACGTCAGCGGTGACGACCGCGGCATCGTTGACCATGGCCTTGCCGTCCTTGAGGATCACCTTGATCGTCTTGCCTTCGACGGTCGCCGCATCAACGCCTTCGGCGGTGATCGCCGACGACATCACTTCGCCCGCCAGGACGTGGTAGGTGAGGATTGCGGTGAGCTTGGCCTTGTTCTCGGGCTTCAGCAGGTCTTCAACCGTGCCAGCCGGGAGCGCAGCGAAGGCAGCGTCGGTTGGTGCGAAAACAGTGAACGGGCCGGGGCCTTTCAGGGTCTCGACCAGGCCAGCGGCCTGAACGGCAGCAACGAGCGTGGTGAACTGGCCAGCGCCGATGGCTGTGTCGACGATATCCTTCGTCTCGACCGGAGCCGGGGCAGCCGGCGCTTCAGCGACGGGAGCCGGCGCGGGCGTGGCGGGGGCGGTTTCGCCGGAGCAAGCAACGCCCATCAGGGCGAAAGCGGCGATGGGAAGAAGCAACTTCATTGTATCGGTTCCTGTTGTCGATGTGCGAGTTGGCAGAGCGGTTCGCGGGTGCACCGCGCTTTTGTATTCAAGTTATACGCGCGGCTGCTGCGAACGGATGTGTTATAACGAAAATGCAACGTTTGCTTGAAGTCGTAAAAACTACTTGTTCGATGCCAGCGCGATCATCACTTCGTTTCGACGCATGAACGGCAAGGTCCACGGCGGGTCGTAGAACGCGAAGACAGGTTCGCCAGTTGTCACGAGGCCCGCGCTTGCGACCTTTTGCATCAGCGTGCGCTTTGCCTCATCCATGTCGCGCTCGGTGGCCAGGCCGGTGAATTTGAGCACGGCCATCGTATGCGCGGGCTGCTCGATGAGTGTGACGTTGCCGCTGGCCGGCGCGGGAAGTGTTTCCATCGAATAACCTGCCGGCATGGTAAACCCAATTGTCCATGCTTCGGATGCGGTTGCCTGCTGCGTCACCGGGGCAGTCATGGCGATCTTCTCGCCGTCGCGCTCCTTGGCGAAGATGTAGTCGGCCAGCGGACCAAAGCCCTCGAAGCGGGAGGCGA
>JBMOGP010000303.1:0-4192 GCA_049318285.1 Hyphomonadaceae bacterium | reverse complement strand
CGGCGGCTGATGCACCGAAGCAGCGTGCGCGTGCTTGCGCGCGGCGTTGACGCCGTCGCCGTACTCGTCGTGACGGTGGCCCTGTGCGTGGCCGCGGGCATTGACCTGTGGCGTCTGCCGCTCGGTATGGCGCTCCCCTTCGTGCTTCTGGCGCCTGCCACTGTCGCGAGCTGCTGGATCGCGGGGACCTATCGGTTCCGCTATGCTGGATCGGTGGCGATGCACCTGCTGCGCGCAGCGGCCGGCAGCGCCGCGGGGCTTGGAGCAGTGTTTCTGTTTGCGCTGGCGAGCGGATTTCCGATGCTGGCGCTGTTTGCCAATGTGTGCGCTGCAAACGCTCTGGCGGTGATCGCCCTGCACGCCAACTATCTTGGCGTCGTGCGTGCGGCAACGCGCAAGGGACATCTGTCAGACAATGTCGTCATCGTGGGCGCGACGCAGGCTGCGGCGCGGATCGTTTCGCGCAACGTGCAGGAGCGCGAACTCAACATCGTGGGCTATTTCGACGACCGAACCTTGCGCGCAAACGCAACCATGATGGGCGACACGCCTCATCTCGGCGGGGTCGAAGACCTGCTGAACTGGCACGGACTGCCCGAGATTGACCGGATTGTTGTGACAGTAACGTCCACCGCCCAGGCGCGTGTGCGCGAGCTGATAGACCGCATTCGCAACCTTCCGCATGAGATCATACTTGTGCTCGATCTCGACGGGTTCAACCCCGAACATACTTCGCTTGCACGCGTGGTGGATGCTCCGGCAGCCTATGTCTCTGGCGCGCCGAAGGATGTCCGCCGCGCAGCGCTGAAGCGCGTCTTCGATCTTTTCGTCGCGGCGACGGCTGCCGTGGTGCTGGCCATCCCGATGGCGATCATCGCGTTGCTGATCCGGCTCGACAGCAAAGGGCCTGTGCTGTTCCGGCAGAAGCGCCACGGCTTCAACAACGAGATCATCCGTGTCTGGAAGTTCCGCACCATGCGCCCTGACAAGGCGGCGGAAAACGGCATCATCAGCCAGACCGTCGCAAACGATCCGCGCGTGACGCGCATCGGGCGCTTCCTGCGCATGTCCAGCCTTGATGAACTGCCGCAGATCTTCAACGTGCTGAAGGGCGAGATGTCGATCGTTGGTCCGCGTCCGCATGCCATTGGCATGACCGCCGGGTCGATCGAAGTCACGCGCACGGTGGGCGACTATGCACATCGCCATCGCATGAAGCCGGGGATGACCGGATGGGCGCAAGTCAACGGCTCGCGTGGGCCATGTCACACGCCTGACGAGGTACGCGAGCGCGTTCGTCTCGACATGGATTACGTCAATCGAGCATCGATCTGGGTCGATGTCTGGATCGTCCTGAAGACACTGCCCTGCCTCATGGGTGATCGCGAGAAGGGCCGGTGAGCACCATGCACGCAGCCAAGCTTGTCCATGACCAGATGAAACCCGCCCTTTCGGGCGAGCGGATCCACGACAACGTCTACTGGCGTGGTGCAGCGCCGCATCTTTCCATTTGCGTACCCGTCTACCGGTATGATGCAACCAGGCTGCTGGATGCCCTGGCGGGCTGTGCTTCGTCTTCGCTGGTGGAGATCATCCTGTACGATGATGGCAGTTGCGATCACGACCTGCTCGCGAAGCTGGAATCGCAGGCGGGACGCACGGCGGCGGCTGTCCGTGTCGTTTCGGCGGCTGCCAATCGCGGCCGATCAGCAGCACGCAACGCTGCCATCCGCCACGCGCGCACTGATTGGTACCTGCTGCTCGACGCAGACATGATCCCGGACGATGTACAGTTTCTCGAGAACTATCTCGATGTGATCGACGCGACCTGGGAACCGGCCGTGATCGTCGGCGGCTACTCGCTCAACTCGGCGCCGAAGGACATCAGGTTTGCTCTCCACAGGTGGCAGGCGGAAGCCTCGGAATGCCTGACGGCGGCCATACGTAACGCTGCGCCGGGTCGCTATGTGTTCACCTCCAACGTGCTGGTTCACCGTCTGGTTCTCCAGGCGTGTCCCTTCGACGAGCGCTTCGCCGCATGGGGATGGGAGGATACAGACTGGGGCCTGCGCGCGCAGCATTGGTTCTCTGTCCGGCATATCGACAATACCGCCACGCACATGGGGCTCGATGCCGACAGGGATCTGGTCGCCAAATACGCGCGATCCGGCGAGAACTTCGCGCTGATGACGACCCGCCACCGCGACGAGGCGGAGCGAATGCCGCTCTACCGGATGGCAAAGCGGCTTCGCACCCTGCCGATGCGCAGACATGCGGCAAGTCTAGCCCGCTGGGTCGCCTTGTCCCACGGTCTCCCACTGGCCCTGCGCGGCCGCGCGCTGAAGACATGGCGCGCGCTCGTCTATGCTGAGACACTGGGATGATGCAGTGGCGTTACGCCCCCTCGCGTACACTCCCCGCCAGGGTGCAACGCCGCGTCACGATGTGGCGCAAGGCGAACCAGGCATTTGTGGCCCCGGATCGCCCGGTTGTAACCTTCACCTTCGACGACTTCCCGAAGTCGGCGCTGAACGGGGCTGACATCGTCGAGAAGCATGGCGGGCGCGCTGGCTTCTACGCCTGCACGTCGTTCATGGGTCTGCGCAGCCCTGTGATGGGCGAGATGTTTGATGGGGCCACGCTGGCGGAGCTTCGTGAACGTGGACATGAGATTGGTGCGCATACGCACGCCCATCTCGATTGCTCACGCGCGCAGCTTTGCCAGGTCGAGCGGGATATCGGCGAGAATCTCGTGGCGCTGGCCGAGGCGGGGCATAATGCGACAGTTTCAGCTTTCGCCTTTCCCTATGGCGAGACGACCTATTCGGCAAAGCAATGGGTCGGCGACCTGTTTGCAACGGGGCGCGGTATCCTGCCCGGGCTGAATATGAACGAGGTTGATCGCAGCCAGCTGCACGCTGTCGAGCTTGGTGCGTCGGCGATGCATCGCAGGCGGGCGCTTTCAGCCCTTGATGCGTGCATCGCAAGGAAGGCCTGGCTGTTCTTTTTCACGCATGATGTCGGCGAGACGCCGACCAGCTATGGCGCGCCAGCGGACCTGATCGAGGAACTGGCGGCGCGTGCGGTTGAGGCGGGCGCAGTTCTTGCGGCGCCGACGCTCGGCGCGGTGTTGAGCGGCGTCATTGACTGAGACGCCTGTGCGCCCAGCGCGAGCTTGGCGCCGACGAAGGCATAAGTTGCCCAGAGAATGCTGTTCTGGGCGATGATGATGCTTTCAGACATTGCGAACAACATGAATTGCGCGAGGAATCCGAGCGCGAAGACACCAGCTGGCGAGGACAGTGACAGACAGCCTGCGCGCCAGAGGGTGATCGCAAGGTCGATTGTGTAGATCGCCACGCCGACAACGCCGAGTGAGATGGCAAGATCGAGCCAGCCATTGTGGCCGGAGGGGGCGTTCCAGTCGATGGCGCGTTCAAGCCAGTAGCGGGGCTCTGAATCGAGGCCCCAGAAGGCCAGATAGCCATAGCCCAGAACAGGCCTCTTCTCGATCGCTTCACCAAGCGAGGCCCAGATGTCTGTGCGGCCCGTGAGCGTTTCATCCTTGCCGAGCAGTCCCAGCAGGGCATCCGGCATGGTGATGTAAGCCAGCACGATCAGGCCAAGAACGGTGATGCCGGACCAGACGAGCACGAGCGACCAGTGCTTTCCCTTCAGCATCCACCACGCGCCAAAGAGAATGCCGAGACCGACCCCGGCGCCGAGTAGCGCGGTGGCCGAACGGGAGAAGATCACGAGGGCGAGCGCAAGCAGCGCGCCGCCTATCCACCAGCGACGATAGGCCGGGTCGCGCCAGGCGAGAAAGGCCAGCAGGAACGATGCGCGGGCTGCATGGCCGCCGAGCGCGTTCTTCTCGCTCCAACCTCCCATCCACGCGCCGACATGGACTTCGCTCATGCGCGCGAAGCCGGGGACGACAAGGCCCGCGATGAAGCTGGCGGCCATCAGGAAGAACCAGACGGCGCCGAGGAGCCTGAGCGCCGACAGCCAGTCGAAGCGCGCGGCCAGATAGACGCCCATCATGGTGGTGGCGAGCAGCGCGATACCGCGCCGGAAGCTGAGCTCCGGGTCGATCGACCAGATCGCAGAGGCCATAGCGACAAGGGCCAGCAGGATCAGCCATGGCGCACGAAGGACGGCTCGCCATGCCTGGCCGATAGCGAGGAACAAG
>JBMOGP010000302.1:0-4199 GCA_049318285.1 Hyphomonadaceae bacterium | reverse complement strand
CATCGCCGCGAAAGTACGCGCCACGCGCCTGGCCGTCATGGTCGATGTGAAACACCACAACCGCCTTCTTCTTCCCGGATCTGAAAGGCCACATGCTGCCAAGCCCCGATTGCTGAAACAAATCCCGAAGACGGCTGAGCGCCGCCTCACACAAGCAACGAACAAGCTGGAGGCCTGTTCCCGCGCCGGACGCATTGCCTCTCCGGTCCTGCAGCTGCGCGCCCTTCGCCGGGTTAAGCACCAGTTAACGCTGCTATGGCAGGATGCGAGAATGGTCCTGCCGCTATCCTCGGTCAGTTCGCTGTTCGGCTCGGCACGGTCGTCGGGCGGGATGGATCTTTCGTTCATCACGCGGGGCGCGTCTGGCGCCGGCGCAATGGCTGGCGCCGGCTCGGCAACACTCGCCCTGGCCAACGCCTCGAAACACGAGGCAAAGCAGCTCGCAGACCTCGCGAAGGACCCGCAGATCGTCAAGGACCTTGCCCGCTACGAAAAGGTCCTCAAGAACGCGCGCTCCATCAATGACGTGCTCGACGATCCTGTGGCGCGCAAGGTTCTGATGACTGCCACCGGCCTGAAGAGCGATGTCGACAATATAGCTCTCCTGAAGAAAGCGCTGCTGTCGGATCCGGCCGACAAGAAATCCTTGGCGGTCCGCATGTCGACGATCAACGACGCATGGCTGGCCTTCGCCAGGGAATACGACCTCGCCAAGTACGGGCTCGACCGCCTGTATCCGCAGATGGACGGGGTCAAGGGACGCTGGAGCATCAATATTGACCGCGAAGGCGAGCCCCTCGAGGCGATGCTGGAAATCAAGCAGACACGGGGCGGCCAGCTGCAGGCTCAGGTCGATGGCGTGCCCATTCCGATCACGGTCAACGGAACAAAAGTGACGTTCGACCTGCTATGGCGCGACGCCAAGGACGAAATCCGCACAACCCGGCTCACCGGCACGCTTGGCAAGGATGGCATGTCAGGGGTTCAGTATGACGACGGCGTCAAGGTCGACGCCAGCTGGAAGGCCAAACCCTATTTCGCCAATGCGCTGAAAGAGGTCAGCGACAACTATATCGCCGAAAAGCGCCTCGACATGCTGGATGCGCAGCTGCCAGGCCTCGGGTCTGCAGTCCTGTTCAAGCAGCTGGCAAAGAACCTCAAGAACGCCACCGACGTGCTGGGCTCGCCGCTCGGGCGCGAGGTCATCACGGTCGCCTTCAACATTCCCAAGCAGATCGCCGTGCAATCGCTCATCGCCCAGCAAAAAGTCATCAACCAGCGCATGAACCCGGCCAAGCTGGCCGACAGCGCCTATGCCAATACCGTCGCCGAACGCTACCTGATGATGCGCAATGGCGGCGTCGGCGGCGTCACAGCCTAGCGCGTTCCGAACCGGAACTTACATTGCCGCCGGCTTCCTGACCGGAATGTGCTTCTTGCCCCAATCCTTCAGACCGATCAGCGCCGGCGCGAAATCGCGGCCCTTCTCCGACAGCCTGTAGTCATGGCGCAGCGGGCGCAGCGAGTATGCATTCCTTTCCAGAACGCCCTGATCAACCAGCCGCTTCAGGCGCGCCGACAGCACGTGACGCGTCACGCCGAGGCTCATCTGGAACTCCTCGAACCTTGATTTTCCGAGAAAACAGTCGCGCACAATCAGCAGCGTCCAGCGGTCGCCAATCACCGACAAGGCGCGGGCCACCGGACACCAGTCCGTCGCCAGCTCATCCCAGCGGCGCGCCTGACCCGAATTACGTTCCATCAAAGCACTCTGTACCGATTGTACTGACAAGGAAAGAACGTAAGTTCCTTTAGTGAACGGAGTCTTGCAGATGGAAAAACGCTCAGCTCTGATCGTCGGGGCCGGCGACGCCACCGGTGGCGCCATCGCCCGCCGCTTCGCACGCGAAGGCTACGCCACGGTCGTCACCCGCCGCGAACTGGCCAGCCTCGACCCTTTGCTCGAAAAGATCCGCGCAGAGGGCGGCCAGGCGCACGGCTTCGGCGCCGACGCCCGCGACGAGGATCAGACCATCGCCCTGTTCGAAAAGATCGAAACCGGGATCGCGCCCCTCGAAGCCGTCGTCTTCAACATCGGCGCAAACGTGAACTTCCCGATCCGCGAGACCACGTCCCGCGTCTATCGCAAGGTGTGGGAGATGGCCGCCTTCGCCGGCTTCCTCGCCGGGCGCGAAGCCGCCAGAGCCATGGTCCCGCGCGGACGCGGCACCATAATCTTCACCGGCGCCACCGCCTCCATACGCGGTGCATCCGGCTTCTCCGCCTTCTCCGGCGCCAAGTTCGCGCTGCGCGCGCTCGCCCAGTCGATGGCCCGCGAACTCGGGCCGCAAGGCATCCACGTCGCCCACACCATTATCGACGGCGCCATCGACACAGCATGGATCGCGAAGAATTTTCCCCAGCGCCATGCGCTGAAGGACCAGGACGGCATTCTCAATCCTGATCACATCGCCGACGCCTACTGGATGCTCCACCAGCAGCCGCGTGACGCCTGGACGCACGAGCTCGATCTTCGCCCGTGGATGGAGAAGATGGCCTAGCGCAGCCCGACAACCAAACAAGGAGGCATGCAGGTAGGCCCAGGCAAGTCGAATTCTTCTACGATTTCACCAGCCCCACAGCCTATCTCGCCTGGCGCCGCCTGCCGGATATTCTCGCGCGCACCGGGGCTGTGGTGAGCTATCGTCCGATGTTCCTTGGAGGCGTGATGCAGCCTACAGGCAATCGCCCGCCCGGCACGCTGCCGCAGAAAGGCAAGTGGATGGCCGCCCTCGCGCGGGCCTGCATCACAGAGCTCACCCGCAGGGGCGCTGCGCACGTCATCATGCCAAAGGCGCTCGGTTAAACCTTCAGGCCTGCCTTCACCGCGAGCTCGCGCAGATTCACCGACGGCCGCGGCCCGATATGCGAGATCACTTCGCCCGCACACAGATTCCCGAGCACCGCCGATTCCTGCAGCGATAGTCCGTGCGTGATTCCATACAGCACGCCAGCCGCATACTGGTCGCCCGCGCCTGTCGCATCAACCACATGCGCAGCTGCGACCGGCGCTGTCCACGTCTCCGCCCCCGACACGATCACCGACCCCTTCGATGAACGCGTGATTGCCGCAATCTGGCTGTCCTTGCGGATCTGCGCCACCGCCGCGTCGAAATCGTCGGTCTCGTAGATCGCCAGCAGCTCTGCCTCGTTTGCAAACACCAGATCGCAATGTGAGCGGATCAGATGCACGAAGCTGTCGCGATGCCGGTCGACGCAGAACACGTCAGACATGGTGATCGCCACCTTCCGCCCCGCCGCCTTCGCCACTTCGGAGGCGTGCACAAACGCCGTCTTTGCCGCCGGCTTGTCGAACAGATAGCCCTCGAGATAGAGCCACGCCCCCGCCTTCACGGCGTCGGCGTCCACATCGTCGGCTGCAAACTCGGTCGATGCGCCAAGGTAGGTGTTCATCGACCGCTCGCCGTCCGGCGTCACCGCGATCATCGATCGCGCCGTCGGCGCGCCGCCAACCAGCGGCTTGCCGAAGAAGTCCGCCCCGATCCTCCCCATGTCGGCCACATAGTCCCGGCCGACCCTGTCATCGCCGACCTTGCCCATGAAGGCCGCCGCGGCGCCAAGGCTGCGCAGGCCGGCAATCGTGTTCCCGGCCGACCCGCCGCTCGTCTCGACGCGGGTCGCGGGCAGGGCGTTGTAGAGAGCGTCACAGCGCTCCGTCGTGATCAGGTTCGTCCGCGCCTTGGGGATGTCGTGCCTCACCAGGAAGTCATCATCGACCTGTGCAATCACATCCATGATGGCGTTGCCAAGGGCGACGACGTCATACTTCACCGGCATGAGAACTCTTCCCCGGGCCGCGGCAAAATCCACGATGGAAAGCGCGGCCCGCCGGACTTAAAGACTGTGCGGAAGCCTCATGCAAGTGAGACCACGGGAAGCATGACTGCATGACTGAAATCGCCCTGCTGACGGCCGCCAACCTCGTGTCCGATGCGCCAGACCGCCGCGCCGATGCACATCTCTTCGATATCCAGCTCGATATCCTGCGCCGCGGCTTCTTCCCCCACGGCCTGACCCTGACGCCCGTCCGCTGGATCGACCCCCTCGACTGGACGCGCTTTGCCGGCGTGCTCGTCAACAGCGCCTGGGATTATCAGGACCGCCACGAGGATTTCCTC
>JBMOGP010000301.1:0-4200 GCA_049318285.1 Hyphomonadaceae bacterium | reverse complement strand
AATACTCCGAAGAGTTCCGCCGCTCGGGCAAGTGAGCGACGCCTGACTGCCGCGTCCCGGACCGCCGCGTGGCGGCCCGGGACCGCACCCTCGCGGAGACGCCATGTCGGTCCTGACGTTGAACAACATCGAGGTTGCCTACGACCGCGTCTTCCTCGCGGTCAAGGGCGTGTCGATCGAGGTGCCGGAGCGCGGCCTCGTCGCCCTTTTGGGCGCCAACGGTGCCGGCAAGAGCACCGTCCTCAAGTCGATCTCCGGTCTGCTCAAGCCCGAGCGCGGCGAGGTTTCGCGCGGCGAGGTCACCTTCGCGGGCCGCGATATCCTGGCGCTCGATCCGCCTGACCGCGTCCGCCTCGGCATCGCCCATGTGCTCGAGGGCCGACGGGTCTTCGGTCACCTGACACCGCAGGAAAACCTCATCGCCGCCGCCACCATGCACCGCGACCGCGGCCATGTGGCAGCGCTCATCGACCGCATGTTCCAGACCTTCCCGCGCCTCGCCCAGCGCGCCAAGGCCAAGGCCGGCTACCTGTCGGGCGGCGAGCAGCAGATGCTCGCCATCGCCCGCGCGCTGATGACCGAGCCGAAGCTGCTGATGCTGGACGAGCCGAGCCTCGGCCTCGCGCCCTTCCTGGTCGACGAGATCTTCGACATCGTCCGCAGGATCAACGAGGTCGACGGCGTCGCCGTGCTGCTGGTCGAGCAGAACGCCATCGCCGCCCTCGAGATCGCCCATGCGGGCTATCTCATCGAGAACGGCCGCATCCTGATGAGCGGCCCGGCCGCGGTGCTGAGCGCCAATCCCGACATCGCCGAGGCCTATCTGGGCGGCCACCAGCGTGTCGACTACCACGCCGTCAAGCACTACCGCCGCCGCAAGCGCTGGCTGGCGTGACGAGGCGGAGGGGACACCTGCCGTCTCATCTGCTGCCTGTCATGGATTGGCCGGGGCATCCCCCGCTGTTGGATCTGCACAGGCCCTGTCACAAGGTAATGTTTCAAGACACGGCATTCCCACGCTGCGGCTTCGGCCGATGTTGAAGCGACCTCAACCGAGGACATACAAGTCACCCGGCAAGTCGTCGCAGTATCCTATATGGTTTGGCAATCAGGCCGAATGGCGCATTCGAGTAGTCTGGCGAGTAGGCGTTGCCGCTCCCCTTCATCGCCTCCGATCCTCTGCAACGAAGTCCAGACCGGAAAATCTGTTAGCGCGAGCAAAAGCTGAAACACGGTGTTGGGCAACGAATCGTCTTTTACCGCTTCGCGGACCAGCGCCTCGACGCCCTGCTCCACAGCTCGCATGAAGCCGTCCAGTTCGGGAACAAGATGCCGGTCCGCGGACGCGTGGGCCAGCCGAAGCGCACCGCGTCGGTAAAACCCGTCGAGTTCCTCGACAAGGCGCCGCAGGCGATCCTCCTGCTTGCCGATGCCCTTGAAAATCTCTGCCGCCTGTCCGGGAACAGGCGGGTCCATCTCCTTCCAGACACACGCGCCGCAGGCCGTGACCAGCGAGGCCAAGGTGGGAAAATGTCGATAGACCGTCGCTGCGCCGATGCCCGCGCGCTTTGCGACATCCACGAATGATGTCGCCGCGACGCCCTGCTCGTCGTGCAACTGCATCGTCGCACGCATGATCCGGTCCCGCGTTTCGTCCTGCGTCCTGGCTCGCCTTGTCATCTGATAGCTGCGGCGGTCCATTCGAGACTCCATATTGACGGAATAATATTTCCATGAAAATATTATTCCGTCAAATAGCCCGACAGTGGGGCAAATGTCCATTGAGGATTTTCTATGAACGCGAGCACATCCCCCCGACAAATTCCGCCGTCCCGTGCAAATGAACGCCGGTTTCTCGGTCTCCCGACCTGGATCAAGGCGGACCGCGCGTTGACTGGCGGCCAGTTCAGTCTGATCGAGCAGGTCATACCGGCAGGCTTCGAGTCGCCTTGGCATACCCATCATTCCGAGGACGAGTCGTTTTACGTCATCGAGGGAAGACTGTCGGTGATCGTTGATGGGCGCCGCAGGCTGCTTGAAGCGGGGGACTTTGCCTTCGGTCCCCGCGGCATTCCGCATGGATTTCGCATCGAAGGGGACAGTCCAGCCAGAATCCTGCTGATGACCACCGGCAGCGATTTTGCAGATTTTATTGCCGAGACGAGCGTGCCCAGCCATGAGCCGCCGGCCGCTCCCGATATGGCCTTGCTGGTGGCGGCAGCTCAAAGACACAACATCGCTATCCTTGGACCGCTGCCGCAGTAGCACGTCGACTTCGGCGGCATTCACATTCGGAGCAGTCAACGATGATGACCCGTAGGGTGGTGTGGGCCGAGATCCGCAAATACTCCAAAGAGTTCCGCCGCTCGGGCAAGTGAGCGACGCCTGACTGCAAGGTCCCGGACCGCCGCGTGGCGGCCCGGGACTTCACCGTCGCGGAGACACCATGTCGGTCCTGACGCTGAACTGTGAACCGGCGCCCAACTCTGTCCCCCATCGACCTCGGAGGAAGATGTTGATTTCACGAGTCTATTGGCTCAAGGGGTGGGGTCACGATTGGAATCCTATCATGACCCTTCAAGCCGGCACATTTCCTCGCAGCTTCAGCGGACTAAGCGACCTATCTGGTGGATTCAAAATTGTAAGCCGTTTCACACCTTGGGCGACGCAACGAGATACGGTATATATCAAAAGTAGATATCATCTGGAGGCTCACCCTTGACCCGAGCCAGCGAAAAGCCGTCCACAGCCAAGCTGTTCATGCACGGCCGCAGCCAGGCCGTACGTTTGCCCAAGGAGTTCCGCTTCGAGGGAACGGAAGTCCGCGTCAGCCGCGCCGGCGACAAGGTGATCCTTGAACCGATGGAGACGCCACCGTTTGATTACGAAGCCTGGCGCGCGAAGCTGGATGCCCTCGGCGCGCGTGACTTTCTTCCAGACGGTATGCCCGATGATCCGCCTGTCGAGCCCGAAGATTTCGGGATCGAGTGAGAATGTTCTGCCTCGACACCAATATCGTTGTCGGGATCATTAACGGCCGGGCGGCGGCGGCAGAGACGCGGTTTCGCGAGACAGTCGGACGCGCGCCACTTTTGCTGTCGGCAGTGGTGATGTTCGAACTGCGTTATGGCTATGCCAAGAGCGATCGCCGGTCGCGCATGGAGGCGGTGCTTGCGACGTTTCTCGCGCCGGGCGTTGACGTCTTGCCCTTTGACGCTGATGACGCCGCTGAGGCGGGCGACATCCGCGCCGCCCTCGAAGCGCAGGGAGCGCCCATCGGCCCCTATGATATCCTCATCGCCGCGCAGGCTCGTCGGCGCGGCGCGGCGCTGGTGACGCTCAACCGCCGCGAGTTCGAGCGCGTGCCGGGCCTGATCGTGACAGATTGGGCGACCTGAACGCATGCCCGTCTTCGCCCGCACCATCGGCATCGACTATTCCGGTGCTCAGACGCCCACCATGAGCCTCAAGGGCTTGCGCGTTTATACGACCGAAGGCAACGCGACGCCGGTCGAGGTGCCGCCACCACCGTCTGCCAAGAAGTATTGGACACGTCGTGGAATCGCGGAATGGCTTATCGAACGCCTTGCCGAAGATGTGCCGACGCTGGTGGGCATCGATCACGGATTCTCCTTCCCGCTGCGCTACTTCGAGGCCCACAGGCTGTTCCCGGATTGGCCGCGCTTTCTCGATGATTTCCAGCGGCACTGGCCGACCGACGAGGATCACGTCTATGTCGATTTCGTCCGTGATGGCAGCGCCGGCAACGGTCTGAAACGCTGGGGTAATTCGCGCTGGCGGCGCCTGACGGAGGAACGCGCCGGTTCGACGAAGTCGGTCTTTCACTTCGATGTTCAGGGGCAGGTTGCGAAATCGACCCATGCCGGCATTCCCTGGCTGCGCTTCATCCGCCAGCGCCTTGGCGAGCGCGTTCATTTCTGGCCGTTCGATGGCTGGGAGATACCGACGGGGCGCTCGGCCATGGCCGAAGTCTACCCGGTCCTGTGGTCACGCGGCTTCGCCAACG
This sequence comes from Hyphomonadaceae bacterium, assembly GCA_049318285.1. Taxonomy (GTDB): domain Bacteria; phylum Pseudomonadota; class Alphaproteobacteria; order Caulobacterales; family Hyphomonadaceae; genus UBA7672. The sequence continues at coordinate 173 of JBMOGP010000301.1, read as the reverse complement.
AGGGACGCACCGGCGATCAGCGTGACGCCTTCAGCATTGCCGCCTGGCTATCTCGCGCCGACCGCAACCACAGCCTTGCGGCCTTCCTGACGCCCAGATTGAACCCTGCGGAACGTGCCGTCGCGCGGCGAAGCGGCACGGATCGGCGGCGTGACCGTGCAGATCGTCCGCGA
>JBMOGP010000300.1:0-4200 GCA_049318285.1 Hyphomonadaceae bacterium | reverse complement strand
GGCGGCGGCCGCGCCTCGTCCGGCAATGGCACGGGCGGATTGAGCATGCCATTCGGCCGCGCCGTTGCGACCATGCGCTTGTAGGCGGGACGCGCATGCATCCGCTGCAGCCAGTCGAGGATTTTCGGGTAGCGCTCGCTGTCGACGATGTTCAGGAGCAGCGTATAGCGTAGCGCGAACTCCATCATGATATCAGACGACGTGAACTCCGCGCCGCCGAAATAGGGGTTCTTTGCAAGCCAGTCCTCCGCAAAGCGAATGACGTTTTCGGAATCGACCAGCGGCGATCGCCGCTCCGGCGGCTTGATCTGCCAGACATTGTAGTCTGTTCCCACGCGCGGCAGCAGCGAGCCTTCGGCGTACTGATACCAGATCTGGTGCCAGGGATAGTCCTTGCTGTCGAGCGCCGGCATCAGCTTGCCTGGCGCATGACGGCGCAGGATCACGTCGATGATCGCGCCGGATTCCATCAGCACCTGATCGCCGTAGATCAAGGTCGGCGCGGTTGGCATGCCTGGGTTGACCTTGCGGATCTCCGCGAGCGAGGCGCCAAGGCTGTTGTTCACGAACTTGAGCTCATAGGGAAACCCCAGTTCCTCCATCAGCCAGACGACGCGCTCCGACCGGCGCCCCTCAAGGTGATAGATGGTGATGGGCGGCATCGGCGTCGCCGCCTGAAGCACGGGCGTATCCATCCGCGCGTCCGGCGCCGACATCGACGCGCAACCAGCAAGTGTTGGCAGCATGGCAGCGACAGCAAGCAGCATCTTCATGGTAGACCTCCCTTGCGCCCGCCCCTTGCTTGCGAGTCTTCGCCACCTGTTAGACTGCGCCGGACCAGCGCGATAGCTGCCCCGAAATCGCTTCCCCATTTTGCGATCAGCCTCTTGCCAGGCGGCGCGAAAAGCGCATCCGTCTACACCGTCAACATCGGAGATTTGCGTGGCGACGTTTCAGGACGGACTTCTCAGGGGCAAGAACGCGTTCGTCGCGGGCGCCTCCAGCGGCATCAACCTCCAGATCGCAACGCGCCTCGCACAGGCGGGCGCTGCAGTCACGGTCCTGTCCCGCTCACCCGACAAGATCGAGGCCGCGGCCGCAGGCATCCGCGCCACCGGCGCCAAATGCATCGGCATCCCGCAGGACGTCCGGGATCATGAGGGCGTCGGTGAAGCCTTTGCAAAGTCGGTAGCCGCTCACGGCCCCATCGACATCATCGTCTCGGGCGCAGCGGGCAATTTCGTCGCGCCGTTCAACGGCATTTCCTACAACGGCTTTCGGGCCGTGATCGATATCGACCTCGTCGGCTGCTACAATGTGATGAAACAGGGCTTCCCCCACCTGCGCACGCCGGGTGCATCCGTCATCACGATTTCAGCCCCGCAGGCGATCCATCCCTATCCGATGCAGGCGCACGTCAACGCCGCCAAGGCTGGCGCAGACATGCTGGTGAAGACGCTTGCCGTCGAATGGGGCCCGCTCGGCGTGCGCGTGAACGCGATCATACCGGGGCCCATCGCGGACACCGAAGGGATGGCCCGCCTCGCGCCCAATCCGGAAGCCATGGCGAAGAGCGCAAAGAGCACGCCAATGCAGCGTCTCGGCACCAAGGACGAAGTCGCCGACCTGGCCCTGTTCCTCTGCTCGGAGGCAGCCGCCTACATTACGGGCGCGATCATCCCGTGCGATGGCGGCCTCTGCCTTCTTGGCGCCGGCCGCGTAGGTGCGGATCGCTGAGATCGGAAAACCGACGCGCAGTTCATGGACGCACGGCGCGCAATATCGCGCAGCGCATGCGTGGCGCTTTAAGGGGCATGTTTCCCGATCATGCCTCCCAGGTTCTCGTCAATCGAAGAATGGATCGTTGGCTGAGGCGCGCCCTGATACGGTTTCCGCCTGAACGGCAGCAGGCGCCCCAACATCCCGGTCGCGTCTGCGCGTCGCAAAGCGTATCGCCACACGCGCCACGATCGCGATCCCCAGAGGCCCCAGCACCATCCACCATTCCGGCTTCAGCGGGTCGTCCATTGCGAAACCAAACCCGATCAGCGCCAGCGCCGACATCAGATAGAACCCCTTGAGCAGCATGCGCAGCGGCTTGCCGCGCCAGGGGAACCATCCGAGCATGATGCCAACGGCCAGCAAGCCGAGAAACGCCAACGCGAACCATCCGACCCAGTGAATGTCCAGCGCGCCCATCGTGCCTACGATGGCGATGCACGCTGCTGCGCAGCCCAACCCGAGAAGGTTCAGCACGATATGATAGACGACCTTCAACGCACTTTTCCCCTCCGAGCATGCCGCATGCCGGGCTCGACAGCGACAACAGCAACCGCGCCCGCAAGGTAAGCCGCTATGTCGAACATGTCGAACGCCACGCCCAGCGGCGTCGCCGCCCACAGCACCGCACAGACAAGCATCACGGCGAGCACGTCTCCTGGCTCCCGCCAACCGGCATGCATAGGAAAACAGAAATGGAAGCCTTGCATCAGCTAGCGCTGGCTGGCTTCCCAAGCCTCGGCCGACCCCTTCGCAAGGTCACGCACGCGGCCGATGAAGCTTTGTCGCTCAGTCGGCGAGATCACGCCGCGCGCATCCAGCAGGTTGAAGATGTGGCTTGCCTTCAGCGCCTGCTCATACGCCGGCAGGGGTAGCGGCTTCTCAAGCCCGAGCAACTTCTTGCAGACCTTCTCGCAGTCCGCGAACCAGCGCTGCAGCACTTCGGTGTCCGCGTGTTCGAAATTGTACGCCGACTGCTGTTTCTCGTTCTCGAGGAACACGTCGCCATAGGTAAGCGGGTATTCGCTCTGCGGATCGTTGAACGGCAGGTCATAGACGCGATCGAGTCCGAACACATACATCGCCAGCCGCTCGAGCCCGTAGGTCAACTCGCCCGACACCGGCCGCACATCCAGCCCGCCGACCTGCTGGAAATAGGTGAACTGCGAGACTTCCATACCATCGCACCACACTTCCCAGCCCAGCCCCCACGCGCCCACGGTCGGGTTCTCCCAGTCGTCCTCGACAAATCGAATGTCGTGGACGCTGGGATCGATGCCGATCTCGTACAGGCTCTGCAGGTAGAGATCCTGGATGTCCGGCGGGTTGGGTTTCAGGATGACCTGGTACTGGTAGTAATGCTGCAGCCGATTAGGGTTTTCGCCATATCGCCCGTCTTTTGGCCGCCGCGAGGGCTGCGGATAGGCCGCATACCAGGGCTTCGGTCCCAGCGCGCGCAGCGTCGTCCCGGGATGCAGCGTGCCGGCGCCCACCTCCATGTCGTATGGCTGCAGTATCGCGCATCCCCTGGACGACCAGTAGGCGGACAGCTTCAGGACGATCTCCTGGAAGCTCCTGGGTTTCTGGATCTCACGTCGGGCGTTCATATGCATCTCCGTCGGCGCCATGCATAGGCAGCGGGCGGTGACCTGTCATCAGTCCACCACGAGCGCTTGTTCGCGCAGCGCCAATGGGGACGCCGGGACAACGCCCCGCGAGCCAATTAGAAAAAATACAATGAAAGCAGAAGGATGACTGCTACACATGCTGTCATCCCGGACAGCATTTCGTCCGTCGCCGCCGCCGTTGAGGAACAGTCTGCAGCCACATCGGAGAGCGCCTCCACAATCAGACTGCGGCCAATTCAGTTATCGCGATCGACAACGGCGTGAGCGGGATGGCGAGGGCCATGGCGTCTGCAAGCCAGGCGACCGAGCGGGTCCGCGGTAGCATGCAGGTGCTCGTCCAGCAGGGCTATCTGCGGCTGTCGTTCGGAGGCACCGCGAGCACGGCAAGGATGCCAAACGCGACCACCAGTGAGACGCCTTGAAACAACATTTCCATGACGGGAACCGTCGACGCAAAGCGTTCAGACAATCTTAAGGGCGGGGTGCGTTTTGCGCACCCTCTATGGCCACTTTGTCGCAGCGTCATCAAGGTCTCAGCCCGGTCCAGAAACGTCGCGGGCTTAACCCTCGAGAGTCAGGACTTTTGGGTGTCGTCAGCGGGCGACTTGGCCTTGCGATGGTCGTCCAGCTTGTGCACCACCACCTCGTGCGGCGGCGTCTCCGGGTCAGCTTCCGCCGCGGGCTCTGCCTGCTTCTGGCGGGCGCGCAGCGCCGGCGTGATCAGCAGAGCGATCAGCGCCACCAGGATGAACAACAGGATCACGCCGCCCAAGACCGTATTCCCTTCACTTCC